>NZ_LRON01000009.1:0-264966 GCF_001758795.1 Duganella sp. HH101
CATCGCGCCGCCGCAGGCGCTGAGCAACAAGGCCATCAACGCCGCGCCGGCGCGATGCCGCAGCCGGCCGGAGGCGAAATAAGTTGGCATGCGCAGCTCCCTATTCGATGACGCTGGTGTCGAAGCCGGCCGGCAGCGCGCCCGGTATCCACGCGTGGCCGGCATAGGCGCGCATGTGGCCGCCGGAGACGATCACCACGTCCTGCTGCTCGACCGCCAGCTGCGAATGGCCTGCCTTGGGACGCTTGGCGGCGGTGTTGCTCAGGACCGCGAACTTGTCGCCCAGCAGGGTGCGCAGGTCGGGCAGGGCGGGGCCGTTCCAGCTGACGGCGAACACCACGCCCTCGGCGTTCATGTATTCGCGCACCACGGTGCCGCTGTCGAGCGTGCTCTGGCTGACGGTGTAGACCGCCGTGCTGCCGGAGCCGGCCGCAGCCAGCGTGCGCGCGCCCTGGCGGACGGGCGTCGTGCCGAAGTTGGATGGGGAACTGCCCAGCGCGGCATAGGCGAGCGCGCCTTGCAGCAGGGAGAGTACCAACATGAGTAAGAATGCCCGGCGCATAGCCCGCTCCTGTGCCTAAGATGCAGGCAGTGTAGAACGGCGCCGAGTTGGATGGCGTTAGCGAGATGTAAGCAAACGTTACACGCCGGCGGAAACGAAAACGGCGCCCGAAGGCGCCGTCGATGCTCACCGCAGCAAGCTTAGAACTTGACGTACAGGCGGCCGAAGTAGGACGCGCCGTTCAGGCCGAACTGCACGCTTTCATACTTGAAACCGTTGTCGGTCTGGTCCGGGTTCTGCGTGGTCGGCTTGACGTTGAAGATGTTGTTGCCGCCGAAGGTGAACTTCATGTTTTTGTTGATGGTGTAGGTGAAGCTCAGGTCGGCCGAGGTCTTCGACTCGTAGTGCTGGTTAGGCACGCCGGCTGCCGTACCGTCGAAGGTGCCCAGCGTCTGCGGACCGAAGTGGATGATCTTCAGGTCGCTTTCCCACGGGCCGGTCACATAGTCGAAGCCCAGCGTGGCCTTCGAACGCGGCGCGCCCTGCTCGATGTACAGGCGTTCCTTCTCCGACAGCAGCACGTCCTCGAAGCCCTTCAGCGAAGCCGGCGCGTGGATGCCGGTCACTTCCGTCTTGCTGACGTTGAGCGCCAGGAAGGTGGTCAGCTTGTTGGGACCGAAGTTGGTCTTGTGCGACGCCGTCAGGTCCAGGCCCTGGGTCTTGGTGTCGACCGAGTTGACGAAGAACTGCGCTTCGCCCACGCCCAGCTTGGCCAGGCGCTCGGCCAGGGCTGGATAGGTGTCGGCATTGAAGCGGCCGGACAGCACGATGCGGTCCTTGATCTTGATGTTGTACAGGTCGGCGGTGACGGAGACGGCGGCGTTCGGCGTCCAGGTTGAACCCAGCGTGAAGCTGGTCGACTTCTCTTCCTTCAGCTTCGGAATGCCGGCCTCGTTGGCGACGGCGCCGCCGTTCGGCGCCAGCACCACGTCGGTGGCCACGCCGCCGATGAAGTCGGTGAAGGTGGACGAGAAATACACCTGCTGCAGCGACGGCGCGCGGAAGCCGGTGCTGGCCGAGCCGCGCAGCAGCACGCTGTCGGCCACGCGCACGCTGCCGGCCAGCTTGCCGGTGACGGTCGAGCCGAAGTCGCTGAACTTCTCGTAGCGCACCGCGCCCTGCAGCTTGACGGTCTTGCTCAGGTCAGCTTCCAGGTCGAGGTAGGCGGCGGTGCTGTGGCGCTTGGCGTTGACCTGGTCGCCCGGCTGGAAGCCGGGGAAGCCCTGGCTGCCGGCGTTGCCGCCGAAGCCGATGCCGTCGACGTCGTTGTACGAGCCCGCTTCGCCCGCGAAGATCTTGTAGTTCTCGCTGCGGTACTCGCCGCCGAAGGCGACGTTCAGGCCGTCACCGATGAGGCCGTCGTAGTAATGGTTCAGGTCGAGGTTGGTGGTCAGCTGCTGGAACGAGAAGCCGCCGGCGTCGAAGCGGTCCGGGCTGATGCCCTTGCCGCCGGCCAGCAGATCCTTGTTGGCGATCGATGCGTTGAGCGTGTGGCTGATGTTGTACTTCATCTTGTTGTAGCCGTAGGTCTGCGACACGTCCATATTCCAGTCGCCCAGCGTGCCGCGATGGCCGACGGTGGCGTAGCGGTCGTCGATGTCGGCATTGATGAAGGGCACGAAGCCGTTCGGGTACATGGCGGCCGAGTTGCGGCTCGGGATGTCGTCGGAACCGACGCCGCCGCGCGCGAACGCGGCGCTCGATGCGTCGCGGGTCTGGGCGCCGGCGGTGAAGTAGAGCTTGCCGGTGCCGGTGGTTGGCAGTTCGCCGTTCAGGTACAGCGACTGGTTCTTGGTCTTGGTGTCGCCGATGATGCGCGGGTTGCCGGCGTCGGCGCGGTTGGAGCGGCCACGGTCCAGGTACTCGCCGGTGATGCCGAGCACGCCGCCGCTGCCGATCTCGAAGCCGCAGTAGGCCGAGGTCAGGTAGTTCTTGCCGTCGCGCTTGGAGTATTCGCTGAAGCCGGCGATGGCTTCGCAGCCCTTGCTCTTTTTCAGGCCGATGTCGATCACGCCGGCGATGGCGTCCGAGCCGTACTGGGCGGCGGCGCCGTCGCGCAACACCTGCACGTCCTTGATCGCCAACAGCGGAATGGTGTTCATGTCGGTGCCGGTGTTGCCGCGGTTGCGGGCGCCGAACAGGTTGACCAGCGCGGTGGTGTGGCGGCGCTTGCCGTTGACCAGCACCAGGGTCTGGTCGGAGCCGAGGCCGCGCAGCGCGGCGGAGTCGACCAGGTCGGCGCCGTCGGAGCCGCTCTGGCGGGTCGAGTTGAACGATGGCGAGATATAGGTCAGCGTTTGCGCCAGGTCGAACTGGCCGCCTTGTTCTGTGGTCTTGCTCATCGGGATGATATCGACCGGCACGACGGTGTCGGTGGACGAGGTGGTCGCGCGGCGCGAACCGACCACGCTGACCGACTGCATCTGGGTTTCCTGTTTGGCTTCTGGGGCGGTCTGCGCGAAGGCGGAGGGGGCGAAGCCCAGGGCTGCTGCGCCGTACAGGCTGAGCAGTACGGCATGACGTAAAGGCGTGGTGGCGAACAAGTTTTCTCTCCCGTGAAAAATCTGATTCTAGTCAAATAGTTCATAAGCAAATGACTTTTTTGACAATTTTGCAGCCAAACTTTATTTACTGTTGTTTTTGTCTCGCCGGCCCTGCGTAGTGCTACGTAGGGCCATAGTTTTAGCCAATAAATCCACCGGCGCCGACTATTAAGGTTATTCATGTCGAACGGCGCGCAGGGTGTATTATACTGTACAAAAACACAGTATAAAATCATGGGCACATCCTCCGTCCAGGGCTTGCCGGCTTATGCCGAGCTGTTCTGCATGACCAATTTCTCCTTCCTGCAGGGCGCCTCCAGCGCCGAGGAGCTGGTCGCGCGCGCCGTGCAGCTCGATTACGCCGGCCTGGCGATCACCGACGAATGCTCGCTGGCCGGCGTAGTGCGCGCTCACGCCCAGGCCAAGGCTGCCGGGCTGCCGCTGCTGATCGGCAGCCATTTCCACCTGAAGAACCCGGACGGCAGCCCGGCCCTGTCGTTGATCGCCCTGGCGCAGGACCGCGAAGGCTACGGCAATCTCTGCGAGCTCATCACGATAGGCCGCAACCGCGTCGCCAAGGGCAGCTACCTGCTCACGCCGGCCGACCTGGCCGCACCGCCACCCGCCTACGCCCACCTGAAGGGCTTGCCCGGTTGCCTGATGATCTTGCTGCCGCATTACCCGGCCTTCCAGCCGGACGATGTCGACCGCCTGCACGCGCAGGCGGCGTGGATGGAGGCCAACTTCCCCGAGCGCAGCTGGATGGGGCTGAGCCTGCTGCAGCGCGCCTTCGACGAGGCGCACCGTCTCAGCATCGACGAGGTGGCTTTGCAGCACGGCATGCGGGTGGTGGCGGTCGGGCAGGTCTGCATGCACGTGCGCTCGCGCAAGCCGCTGCACGACACGCTGTGCGCGGTGCGCGTCGGCAAGCCGGTGGGGGAGTGCGGCTATGCGCTGGCGCAGAACGCCGAACAGCATCTGCGCTCGCGGCTGCGGCTGGCGAACCTGTATCCGCCGCAAGCGCTGGCGGAAACCTTGAGCATCGTGCAGCAGTGCAGCTTCAATCTCAAGCAGCTGCGCTACGAATACCCGCGCGAGCTGGTGCCGCAAGGCCAGACGCCGGCCAGCTATCTGCGGCAGGAAGTGTATGCCGGCGCACAGGGGCGCTTTCCGGCGGGCCTGTCCGTCAAGGTGCGCGGCCAGATCGAGAAGGAGCTGGAGCTGATTGCCGAGCTGGAGTACGAACCTTACTTCCTGACGGTCTACGACATCGTCCGCTACGCCCGCTCGCAGGGCATCCTGTGCCAGGGCAGGGGATCGGCGGCCAACTCGGTGGTCTGCTATTGCCTCGGCGTGACCGAGGTCGATCCCGAGCGCAGCAACATGCTGACCGGGCGCTTCATCTCCAGGGAGCGCAACGAGCCGCCGGATATCGATGTCGACTTCGAGCACCAGCGGCGCGAGGAGGTGATCCAGTACATCTACAAAAAATACGGCGCGGACCGTGCCGCGCTGGCGGCCGTGGTCATCAGCTACCGCCCGAAGAGCGCATTGCGCGACAGCGGCAAGGCGCTGGGCGTGGACCTGGCCATCGTCGAGAAGGTGGCCAAGGCGCACCACTGGTTCGACAGCCGCAACGACCTGCTGGGCCGGTTGGCCGAGTGCGGACTGAACCCGGAGTCGCAACTGGCGCAGCAATGGGCCGCGCTGGCGATCGGCCTGCTGGGCTTCCCGCGCCATCTGTCGCAGCATCCGGGCGGCTTCGTCATCTCGCACGACAAGCTGTCGCGGCTGGTGCCGATCGAGGCCGCCACGATGGAGGGGCGCTGCGTGATCCAGTGGGACAAGGACGACCTGGAAGAGCTGGGCCTGATGAAGGTGGACGTGCTGGCGCTGGGCATGTTGTCGGCGCTGCGGCGCGCGCTGGACCTGGTGGGCGCGCAGCGCGGCGAGCCGTTCCGGATGCAGGACATCCCCAAGGAAGACCCCGCCACCTACGACATGATGTGCGAGGCCGACACCATCGGCGTGTTCCAGATCGAATCGCGCGCGCAGATGAGCATGTTGCCGCGCCTGCGGCCCCGGGAGTTTTACGACCTGGTGATCGAAGTGGCGATCGTGCGGCCGGGGCCGATACAGGGCGGCATGGTGCATCCGTACCTGCAGCGGCGCATGAATCCTCTCGCGAAGACGCATTGCCCGCCCGGGCTGGAAGAGGCCCTGGCCCGCACGCTGGGCGTGCCGATCTTCCAGGAGCAGGTGATGCAAATCGCCGTCATCGCCGCCGGCTTCAGCGAGGGCGAAGCGGACCAGCTGCGGCGCGCCATGGCGGCCTGGAAGCGCAAGGGCGGCGTGGACAAGTACGAGCAGCGCATCAAGGACGGCATGCGCGAGCGCGGCTACGAGGCCGATTTCGCCGACGCGATCTGCAAGCAGATCGAAGGCTTCGGCGAATACGGCTTCCCCGAATCGCACTCGGCCAGCTTCGCGCTGCTGACCTATGCCAGCTCCTGGCTCAAGTGCCACGAGCCGGCGGCCTTCCTGTGCGCGTTGTTGAACAGCCAGCCGATGGGTTTCTACAGCCCATCGCAACTGGTGCAGGACGCCAGGCGCCACGGCGTACAGGTGCGCGAGATCGACGTCACCGTCAGCGGCTGGGATACCTCGTTGGAAGAGCGGGTGGGCAAGCGCGGCCAACCGGCGGTGCGCCTGGGCCTGTCGATGCTGAAGGGCATGCGCGCCGAAGCGGCCGCGCGCATCGAGCAGGCGCGGGCCGAACGCCCCTACACCAGCGTGGCCGACATGGCGCGGCGCGCGGACCTGGAGCGCCACGACCTGCAAGTGCTGGCCGCCGGCAACGCCCTACAGCAGTTGTCGGGCAACCGCAGGCAAGCCTTGTGGCAGGCGGTCGGCGCCGTGCCGGACAAGGATCTGCTGCGCCCGGCCATGCCGGACGAAGACATCCCCGTGCTGAAACCGCCGACGGAGGGCGAGGAAATCCTGGGCGACTACCGCTCGCACGGCCTGACGCTGGGCCGCCATCCGCTGGCGCTGCTGCGCCCCAAGCTGCTGGAGCACCGCTTCCTGCCGGCCGCCACGCTCAACACCTACACCAACGGCATGCTGGCGCGCGCCTGCGGCATGGTGACGGTGCGGCAACGCCCCGGTACGGCCAAGGGCGTGCTGTTCATCACCATCGAGGACGAGACCGGCAACGTCAACGTCATCATCTGGCCGTCCCTGGTCGAAACGCAGCGGCGCGAAGTGTTGAGCGCGCCGCTGCTGGGCGTGTATGGCGTCTGGCAGCAGGAGGGGATCGTGCGCCACCTGGTGGCCAAGCGGCTGGTCGACATGTCCCACCTGCTGGGACGGTTGCCGACCATCAGCCGGGACTTCTGCTAGCGCTGTTGCGCGTCGTGCTGGCTGCCGGTGGCGTAGTAGGTGTGGATCTGGCTGGCCCAGGTCTGGTTGGCCATGTTCGGCCAGTGGTCGGTATCGAAGCCCGGAGCGTTTTCGATGCGGTCTTTCTCCAGGTTCAGCGTGAAGCGCTTGTTGATGGTGTCCAGCGTCAGCGCTTCCCAAGGCACGGCGAACAGTTTTTCGCCGATCGTGAACACGCCGCCGTACGACATCACCGCATAGGCGATGTTGCCGGTGCGCATGTCGAGCATGATTTCCTTGATCTCGCCCAGGTGTTCGTCTTTCAGATTGTGGACGTGGTTGCCGATCAGCGTGTCGGCGCCCATCAGTTCCGGGCCGGGGCCTTTATGGCCGTTGTCCACATACATGCCCAAGGCATCGAGTTCTTCGTAGTTCATATCATGACCTCCCTGATTTAATGAGTTGTCATTTTTGCCTGCCGGCGGGCGACGGTCTGTACGGTGCAGCACCGTGCTGATGGATAGGCAAACTGGCTAATTTTGCACTTTCCCTCATAGGAGTTTCCCGCCCGGTTGAGGATTTTTCCGGGCAGGAAGGTGAAGAATCGGACGTTTTAGGGTATAATTTCAATTTCCCGCACGTGCCGTTCGGCACCATCTGCAATGACCAAATTTGTCTTCGTCACTGGCGGCGTCGTGTCTTCCCTTGGTAAAGGGATTGCCGCCGCCTCTCTCGCCGCGATCCTCGAATCGCGCGGCCTCAAAGTCACCATGCTCAAGCTCGACCCGTACATCAACGTCGATCCTGGCACGATGAGCCCTATGCAGCACGGTGAAGTCTTCGTCACCGACGACGGGGCCGAAACCGACCTCGACCTCGGCCACTACGAGCGCTTCATCTCCACCCGCATGAAAAAGGTGAACAACTTCACCACCGGCCAGATCTACGAATCGGTGATCCGCAAGGAACGCCGCGGCGAGTACCTGGGCAAGACCGTGCAGGTCATCCCCCACATCACCAACGAAATCCAGGACTACATCCGTCGCGGCGCCGAAGGCTACGACGTGGCCCTGTGCGAAATCGGCGGTACCGTGGGCGACATCGAATCGCTGCCGTTCCTGGAAGCCGCCCGTCAGCTGAGCCTGCGCGCTGGCCGCAAGAACACCGCCTTCGTCCACCTGACGCTGGTGCCGTTCATCGCCTCCGCCGGCGAGCTCAAGACCAAGCCTACCCAGCACTCGGTGCAGAAGCTGCGCGAAATCGGCATCTCGCCGAACGCGCTGCTGTGCCGCGCCGACCGCGCCATTCCGGAAGACGAACGCGCCAAGATCTCGCTGTTCTCGAACATCGAAGAGCAGGCCGTGATTTCCGTGTGGGATGTCGACACCATCTACAAAGTGCCGCAGATGCTGCACGACCAGGGCCTGGACGCGATCATCTGCGAAGCGCTGGACCTGAACCCGGCCCCGGCCGACCTGTCGGTCTGGAGCCGCCTGATCTACACGCTGGAGCATCCGAAGAGCGAAGTGTCGATCGGCATGGTCGGCAAGTATGTGGAACTGACCGAGTCGTACAAGTCGCTGACCGAAGCGCTGCGCCACGCCGGCATCCACAACGAATCCAAGGTCAACATCGAGTACATCGACTCGGAAGAGATCGAGACCACCGGCTGCGCCGCGCTGGGCAAGTACGACGCCATCCTGGTACCGGGCGGCTTCGGCAAGCGCGGCGTGGAAGGCAAGATCATGGCCGCCCAGTTCGCCCGTGAAAACAAGATCCCTTACCTGGGCATCTGCCTCGGCATGCAAGTGGCGCTGATCGAATACGCCCGCCACAAGGCCGGCCTGACCACCGCCAACTCCACCGAGTTCGACCTGGACACCGCGCAGCCTGTGGTGGCCCTGATCGACGAGTGGCAAGGCCAGGACGGCAAGGTCGAGAAGCGCGACGAGAACTCCGACCTGGGCGGCACCATGCGCCTGGGCGCGCAGACCTGCGCCATCAAGCCGGGCACGCTGGCTTCGGAAATCTACGGCGCGGTCGTCACCGAGCGTCACCGTCACCGCTACGAAGCCAACAACCACTACCTGCCGCGCGTGGAAGCGGCCGGCCTGGTGGTCGCGGCGCGCACCCCGACCGAAGACCTGTGCGAAATCATGGAACTGCCGCGTACCGGCGAGAACGCGCACCCTTGGTACATGGGCGTGCAGTACCACCCTGAATTCAAATCGACCCCGCGTGACGGCCATCCGCTGTTCACGTCCTACATCAAGGCAGCACTGGCCCACAAGGCCGCCGGCGGCAACCGCCTGCACGCTGTCGATGTTAAAACTGCGGATACTCTGCAAGGAGATGCAGCATGAAACTGTGCGGATTCGACGTTGGCCTCGACCAGCCGTTCTTCCTGATCGCCGGCACCTGCGTGATCGAATCGCGCCAGATGGCGTTCGACACCGCCGGCGCGCTGAAGGAAATGACGGCCGCGCTGGGCATCCCGTTCATCTACAAGTCCTCGTTCGACAAGGCCAATCGTTCCTCCGGTACCTCGTACCGCGGTCCGGGCCGCGACAAGGGCCTGGAGATCCTCGGCGACGTCAAGCGCGAACTGGGCGTGCCGGTGCTGACCGACGTGCACTCGATCGATGAGATCGCCGAAGTCTCTTCGGTGGTCGACGTGCTGCAAACCCCGGCCTTCCTCTGCCGCCAGACCGACTTCATCGTCGCCTGCGCCGAGTCCGGCCTGCCGGTCAACATCAAGAAGGGCCAGTTCCTCGCCCCGCACGACATGAAGAACGTCATCGACAAAGCCCGCCTGGCCGCCAAGGCCAAGGGCCTGAACGAAGACAACTTCATGGCCTGCGAGCGCGGCGCCTCCTTCGGCTACAACAACCTGGTCTCGGACATGCGTTCGCTGGCCATCATGCGCGAATCGAACTGCCCGGTGGTGTTCGATGCGACCCACTCGGTGCAACTGCCAGGCGGTAATGGCACGTCGTCCGGCGGCATGCGCGAGATGGTGCCGGTGTTGTCGCGCGCGGCCGTGGCGGTTGGCGTGGCCGGCCTGTTCATGGAAACGCATCCGAACCCTGCGGAAGCCCTGTCGGACGGCCCGAACGCCGTGCCGCTGGGTCGCATGAAGGAGTTGCTGTCCACGCTGATCGAGCTGGACCGCATCACCAAGAAAGCTGGCTTCCTGGAAAACAGCTTCAACTAATGCAGCATACCTGGCGTACGAGTTTTCGTATGTTCGGCCCTCCGGCGCCGGGTACAATTCCCGTTATTTCGTCCGCAACGCGCATCAGAACGCGTAGCGACTTCGCATCGCCTAACTTTGGAGAATGACATGAGTGCTATTGTTGACATTATCGGCCGTGAAATCATCGACTCGCGCGGCAATCCTACCGTCGAATGCGACGTGCTGCTGGAATCCGGCGTCATGGGCCGCGCCGCCGTACCATCGGGTGCATCGACCGGTTCGCGCGAAGCGATCGAGCTGCGCGACGGCGATCCGAAGCGTTACTTCGGCAAGGGCGTGCTGCAAGCCTGCGAGAACATCAACACCGAAATCTCGGAAGCCATCATGGGCCTGGACGCCAATGAGCAAGCTTTCCTGGACCGCACTCTGATCGACCTGGACGGTACCGAAAACAAGGCACGCCTGGGCGCCAACGCCATGCTGGCCGTGTCGATGGCTGTCGCCAAGGCCGCCGCTGAAGAAGCCGGCCTGCCGCTGTACCGCTACTTCGGCGGTTCGGGCGCGATGCAGCTGCCAGTGCCGATGATGAACGTGATCAACGGCGGCGCGCACGCCGACAACAACCTGGACATCCAGGAATTCATGATCATTCCAGTCGGTGCACCTTCCTTCAAGGAAGCGGTCCGCTACGGCGCCGAAGTGTTCCACACGCTGAAAAAGATCCTGCACAAGAAGGGTCTGAGCACCGCCGTGGGCGACGAAGGCGGTTTCGCGCCATCGCTGGCCAACCATGAGGAAGCGATCAAGCTGATCATCCAGGCGATCGAAGAAGCCGGCTACGAGCCAGGCACCCAGATCGCCATCGGCCTGGACTGCGCCGCTTCCGAGTTCTACAAGGACGGCAAGTACGAGCTGGAAGGCGAGGGCCTGAGCCTGACCGCCACCGAGTTCACCAACCTGCTGGCGACCTGGTGCGACAAGTACCCGATCATCTCGATCGAAGACGCGATGCACGAAGGCGACTGGGACGGCTGGGCGATCCTGACCAAGGAATTGGGCAAGAAGATCCAGCTGGTGGGCGACGACCTGTACGTCACCAACACCAAGATCCTGAAAGAAGGCATCTCGAAAGGCATCGCCAACTCGATCCTGATCAAGATCAACCAGATCGGCACCCTGACCGAAACCTTCGCCGCCATCGAAATGGCCAAGCGCGCCGGCTACACCGCCGTGATCTCGCACCGTTCGGGCGAAACCGAAGATTCGACCATCGCCGATATCGCCGTTGGCCTGAACGCCCTGCAGATCAAGACCGGCTCGATGTCGCGTTCGGACCGCATGGCCAAGTACAACCAGCTGCTGCGTATCGAAGAAGATCTGGGCGATATCGCTTCCTACCCGGGCCGCGACGCGTTCTATAATCTGAAGTAATTAAGCAAACGCGGCCGGATCACTTCCGGCCGCTGTCGATTCCATGCGTCTGATCACTCTCGCACTGGCAGCCCTGCTGCTGTTGATACAGTACCCGCTCTGGCTGGGGAAGGGCGGGTGGCTGCGCGTGAAAGACTTCGAGGCCCAGGTGGACACGGCCCACAAGAAAAACGCGGAACTGATCGCCCGCAACGCCAAGCTCGACTCCGAAGTGCGCGACCTCAAGGACGGCACCGGCGCAGTGGAGGAGCGTGCTCGCTACGAGCTCAGCATGATCAAGCAAAACGAAATCTTCATCCAGATCGTCGGCAAGGGCCAGGCCGCTGCGCTGCCGCCGCTGGCGCCCAAACCTTCCGACAACTGAGCCCCTTCATGGCGATCCGCGCTGGCATACTGCTGATGTTGGCCACGCTTGCTCCGCTGGCAAAGAGTGCAGGCGTTTGCACGCCGCTGCGGGTCGGCTATATGGACCAGAACCGGCCGCCCTACTGGATGGGCGAGGGCGAGCAGGTGCCCGAACCGCCCGGCGCGGCGGTCGACCTGATACGCAACGCGGTCATGGGTTCCGGCTTCAACTGCCTGCCGACGCTGGTGCGGCTGCCGGTGGCGCGCCTGAGGGTGGCGCTGGAGGCGGGCGACATCGACATGACGCCGCTGGCCGAGCAGCCCAGCTATTCCGCCGAGATCGCGCTGCCGCGCGACAAGGACGGCAACATCGACCGCAACCGAGCGCTGCACAACACGCTGGTGGTGCTGGTGCGCGTCAAGGACAAGATCCCGGCCGGCGCCAATCCCAATGAATACTTCCGCGGCAAGGTGCTCGGTTCGCCGCAAGGCAATGCCTACAACGCGCGCCTGCGCGACGCCGGCTTGACCATCGACGACGGCGCCCGCGACCTGGAGCGCAATATCGAGAAGCTCAAGCTGGGCAGGGTGGACGGCGTGGTGGTCAACCTCGTCAAGCCCGAGCATCTGGCGCTGACGCTGAAACGCTATCGCGGCGTGGTGGTGCAGTTGCCGCAGCCGCTGATCAACACGCGGTTGTGGCTGGCCTTCAACGCCACTTACTACCGCGCCCATCATGACCAGGTCGAAGCGCTGTGGAGCTGGCTGGACTCGCACCGCGGCCGTCTCGGCGACGTCATGCAAAAATACCGCAAGCAGGAGTGACACCGTGAGCAATCCTTTGCACCATCTCAGCGCCATCAGCCTGTTCGTCGAAGACGTGGCGGCGGCCAAGGCGTTTTATCTCGACGTGTTCGGCGTGCCGGTGGTGTACGAGGACGCGGTGTCCGCCGTGATGAAGTTCGACAACCTGATCATCAACCTGCTGCATGTGGGCAGTGCGCCGGTGATCATCTCGCCCGCAGTGGTGGCGCCGCGCGATGCCGGCTCGCGCTTCCAGATCAGCATCTGGGTGCCGGACGTGGACGCGGTCTGCGCGCAGCTGCGGCAGCGCGGCGTGACGCTGCTGGCCGGTCCCGTCAACCGCCCTTGGAATATGCGTACCGCTAACTTCGTCGACCCCGCTGGACACAGCTGGGAAGTCGCACAACAACTGGAATCCTGAACATGCTGCATCACATTTCTTTCGGCGTGCGCGACCTCGCGCTGTCCGGCGCTTTCTACGACGCCGCCATGGGCGCGCTCGGCTTCCGCCGCGTGTTCGAAGACGACGACGCCATCGGCTATGGCTTGGAGGACGACAAGGACCTGCTGTGCCTGAAGCTGCGTCCCGAAGCCGAGGCGCCGGGCGCGGGCTTCCACATGGCCTTCGCCGCGCCGAACCGCGCCGCGGTGGACGCCTTCCATGCCGCCGCGCTGCGCGTCGGCGGCAGCGACAATGGCGCGCCGGGCCTGCGTCCCGATTACGGCGACCATTACTACGCCGCCTTCCTGGTCGACCCGGACGGCCACCACATCGAGGCGGTCATCAACACCGCCAACTAATTGCGCTTTTACCAGCGCCGCAGCGAACAGGCTTAACGGGCAAGCTTAAGCTAGAATAAGCGCCCCTTACGTCATACGAGTCCGGCTTGAGAGTCTTATTTTTTGTCGCATCGCTGATTGCCGCCGCCAGCGTTGGCGCGGCCACCGTCGGCCCGAAGGCGCATGGCCCGGAAGTGCTGCGCGCCCAGGTGCTGCTCGACCGCGCCCATTTTTCCACCGGCGAAATGGACGGCGCCTATGGCAGCAATATGCGCCAGGCCATACGCGGCTTCCAGAAGCTGCACCAGCTGCCGGTGACCGGCGTGGTCGATGCCGCCACCTGGGCCGAGCTGGAGCGCGACCAGGCGCCTGTGCTGGACAGCTACACCATCACCGCGCAAGACGTCGCCGGACCCTACACGCCTGTCCCGGCCGGCATGATGGCCAAGTCCAGGCTGCCCGCGCTGGGCTACGCCAGCCTGGCCGAAGCGCTGGGCGAACGCTTCCATTGCAGCCCCGACCTGCTGCGCCGCCTCAACCCCGGCAAGCCGCTGACCCGGGCCGGCACCCGCATCACCGTGCCCAACGTGGCCGCCGCCAAGCCGCTGCCGAAAGCCAGCTCCATCCTGGTCGACGCGCAGGACGGTACGCTGACGCTGCTCGACGCGGGCGGCATGCCGTTCGCGCAATTCCCCGCCAGTACCGGGAGCAAGCACGACCCGCTGCCCGAAGGCCGCTGGCAGGTGCGCGGCGTCGCCACCGATCCCGAATACCGCTACAACCCCAAGCTGTTCTGGGACGCCAAGGCGGGCGATGCCAAGGCCCGCCTCGCGGCCGGCCCCAACAACCCGGTCGGCGTCGCGTGGATAGAACTGAGCAAGGAACACTACGGCATCCACGGCACGCCCGAGCCGGGCAAGATCGGCAAGACCCAGTCGCACGGCTGCATCCGCCTCACCAACTGGGACGTGATGGCCGTGGTCCGCTCCATCGCGCGCGGTGCGGTGGTGTTATTGCAAGAGTAGTGACATTTCAATAGATTTCCAATAAGAAATTTTTTATACAATCGGGCCGTCGATTCTTCATGAGAACAATCCTCCATGACCCGCTTACTACTGACGATCACCTTGCTCTGCGCCAGCGCCGCCGGCCACGCGCAAGTCTACAAATGGGCCGACGCCCAAGGCCGCATCCATTACACCGACAACAAGGACGATGCCGGCGACTTGCCCGTCGCCGAGTTGAAGATGAACGGCCAGCCGACCGTGCTGCCGGCGCCGCAGGCCCATGGCCCGACCTGGCAGCAGCGCGACGCCGAGTTCAAGCAGCGCCTGCAATACAAGCTGCTGGCGCCCGGCTTCCGTCCGCGCCGACAGGTCGCGCACGAGCAGGTGGGGGAGCGTCAGTCCTGACAACTGGTTGTGTGGGGGCGTGTGGCGCAAACACAGCAGGCTCCTTCATGTCGCTGGCATAGACGCGACCGCCGGGCTACAATCAACGCTCAAAGTTGTTTTTTGGATAACCTTTTGAAAGGGACTACCATGGCGACACCTGAGCAACTGGCGCAAGTGAAGGAAAATGTCAGCAACCTGATGGACCTGACCAACCATGTGCACGACTACATGCAGGACGTCCTCAGCGGGGTCTACCAGGAGCTGTCGCAGGATGCCTCGCCCGATCCTGGCCAGAAAGAACTGTCCACGTTCTTCACTGCGGTGTTCAGTTGTATCGGACTGCTGGATTTTCCAGGCGCGGGTATATTCGGCACCTTCCTCGGCACTTTCTTCGGCGCTTACTCTGGCCCGGACGAGCCGCCCAGCCTGAAATCCACGTTTGGCTCGCTGTGGCTGCGCATGAACCAGACCTTCCTGCAGGCCAATGACGATCTGTCGCTCATCCATGCCGATCCGGCCGCGTACTGGAACAAGAGTTATATCAATCCGCTGAATCAGCATAGCGCGCCGGTCTCCAGCTTGGGCGATCCCAAAGTGACCCTGCCTGCCAAGTCCGATCCGAAATTCCAGCAAATAACAGACGCCATCATCAACAAGTCCTGGTATGAAACGACGCGCACCACCATCGGCCAGAAGTTCTATATCGCGCTGGTCACTACTGAACCGGCGGACCCGTTTCTGGCTGGGGAGACCGACGCCCAATTCGCGCAGTTCGGCGCTGACAGCATCGGCAAAAAAACGTACAGCTATTTCGCGTCACGCCACGCCTTTACTAAAAATTGCTGCGGTGATCCTTTGGACGGCATACAGTACTCGCAATTCGGCCTCAGGACGTCGAATGGATGGGCAGCGCCGGATCTGTGCGCGTGGCTGTTCCGAGACAACCAGTTTGGTACGGTTACCAATCCGCTAGGCATTGCAAACCGTTTCGAGGTGTTTACCCAATGGGAAATTCCGGGAAGCGATTTGATACTAAACTGGCCTGGCTCCGTCTGGTCCGAGGCCCCGGCCGCCTTGTCGCCGCAAGATCAGGAGCATGCCCAAGCCTGGAACCGCCTGCTCGAAGGCACGTCCCGGCAGGAACTGGAGAAGCGACTGATACGTAAATTCTACGCAGACCCTGCCTTCGCCCATGCACTGATCAGCGAGCCGGAAAAGGCCATCGCGGCGGAATTAGGTGTGGAACTGCCATCGCTCGTCAAGGTCGAAGTACTGCGCGAAACGCCCGGCAACTACAAGCTGGTCATCCCGACTGTTGGCCTTGCCGCTTATCTCGCGCCGTAAGCATGGTCCAGAGCTCCGCTTCGCTAAAATGAGAACAGGAGGTGCGTATGACTATCCATCTTGATCATTTGTTGATACCCGTGCGCGACAAGATCGCCGCGGCCAAGCAGCTGGCGGAACTGCTGGGCGTGCCCTGGTCGAGCACCGGCGTAGGACCCTTCGCGCCGGTGTTCGTCAGCGACAGCCTGACCATCGACTTCGACCAGTGGCCGGAACCCATCCCGCTACAGCACTATTGCTTCCGCGTCGCGCAGGCGGACTTCGACGCCATCCTCGGCCGCATCAAGGCCGCCGGCATCCCTTACCGCAGCTCGGTGTTTGCGGACAACGACAACCAGGTCGGCAGCTACAACGGCGGCAGCATCGTCTACTGGAACCAGCCCGACGGCCACCAGTGGGAAATCCTCACCGTCAGCTACGCCCGCCCCGAGGCTTGAGCAAAAAACCGTCGCGGCGTGTATGCTGGCGGGCCGGGCCCGCGTGTCGCGAGGCCGGTTTTTCGGAGGGGCGCGCTTGAAAACGATAGGCCTGATAGGCGGCATGAGCTGGGAATCGACGGTACCTTACTACCGCCAGATTAACGAGACGGTGAAGCAGCACCTGGGCGGCCTGCATTCGGCCAAGGTGGTGCTGTACAGCGTGGACTTCCACGACATCGAACGCCTGCAGCACGCGGGCGACTGGGACGCCGCCGGCGCCGTGCTGGCCGATGCGGCGCGTTCGCTGCGCGCGGCCGGCGCGGATTTCCTGGTCCTGTGCACCAACACCATGCACAAGGTGGCGCCCGCCATCGAGGCGGCGGTGGACATTCCGCTGTTCCACATCGCCGACCCGACCGCCGCTGAAATCCAGCACGCCGGCCTGCGCAAGATCGGCCTGCTGGGTACGCGCTTCACGATGGAGCAGGCGTTCTACAAGGACCGCCTGCGCGAGCATCACGGCCTCGACGTGGTGGTACCGGCGCAGCACGACCGCGACATCGTCCACCGCATCATCTACGAAGAACTGTGCCTGGGCCGCATCGTCGACAGTTCGCGCGACGAATACCGCCGCATCATCGCCGGCTTGGTGGAGCAGGGCGCGCAGGCTATCATTCTGGGCTGCACCGAAATCTCGCTGCTGGTCGCGCAGCGGGACGCCGCCGTGCCGCTGTTCGACACCACCGCCATCCACGCGCGCAAGGCCGCCGAGTGGGCGCTGGCTTAGGCTTAACTATTGGAGAAAACATGAAATTAATCGGGATGCTGGATTCGCCCTATGTGCGCCGCGTGGCCGTCACGCTGCAGTTGATGGGCGTGCGCTTCGAACACCAATCGCTGTCGGTGTTCAGCACCTACGAGCAATTCCGCCAGATCAATCCGGTGGTCAAGGCGCCGACCCTGGTGGCCGACGACGGCACCGTGCTGATGGACTCGACGCTGATCGTGCAGTACGCGGAAGCGCTGGCCATGCCGGCCAGCCGCCTGACGCCGTCGATGCCGACCGAACTGATGCGCTCACTGCGCGTGCTGGGGCTGGCGCTGGCCGCCTGCGACAAGGGCGTGCAACTGGTGTACGAGCGCATGGTGCGTCCCGCCGAGAAGCTGCATCAGCCGTGGGTGGACCGTGTCACCGCGCAGATGCTGTCGGCCTTCGATGCGCTGGAGGCCGAGCTGGGCGCGCATCCGCTGTCGGTGGCGGCGCTCGACCATGCCGGCGTAATGACGGCCGTCACCTGGCACTTCATGCAGCAGATGCTGCCGGAAGTGGTCGACGCATCCCGCTATCCGCTGCAGGCAGAGTTCTCGCGCCAGGCCGAAGCGCTGCCTGCCTTCCAGGCCGCGCCGCACGGCGACACCACCTATATCGCTTGAAAAACATGCCCATCTCCAGCTATCTCAACACCAGCCCCGTCCTCGGCGAAAACATTTATCTGCACGCCTCCGCGCAAGTGATAGGCGACGTGCGCATCGGCCGCGACAGCTCGGTCTGGTGCAACACCGTGCTGCGCGGCGACGTCAACCGCATCGTCATCGGCGAGTGCAGCAATGTGCAGGATTTCGCCATGGGCCACGTCTCGCACAAGAACGCCGCCAAGCCGGACGGTTCGCCGCTCGTCATCGGCGATTATGTGACCATCGGCCACTCGGTGCTGCTGCACGGCTGCACCATCGGCAATGAGTGCCTGATCGGCATGGGCTCCATCATCATGGACGACGTCGTCGTGCAGGACCAGGTGATGGTCGGCGCGGGCAGCCTGGTCTCGCCGGGCAAGGTGCTGGAAAGCGGCCACCTCTACGTCGGCCGTCCGGCGCAGAAGGTCAGGGCGCTGACCGCCGAAGAAATCGCTTATCTGAAATATTCGGCGGAGCACTATGTCCGCGTGAAGAACAACTACCTGGCGGCTTGATAGTTATCGGCCCGCAGTTTCTGGCTGGCCCAATAACCATAGTCGACATCGATGTTCTCCAGCAGCGCCACGAAGTCCGTGGCCTGGCTGGCCACCAGTTCGGCCGATTGCGACACCAGGTTGCTCTGCTTCTCCACCAGCTTGGACATGGTGTTGGCTTGCCGCAGCTGTCCATAATCGTCGATCAGGATGGCGCAGCCCTTGTGCCAGTTCTGATGCTGCACATACAGCCGCTGCATGATGGCCGCCTGCAGCTGCGTCCATTCACTCCAGACGACCGGATCCCATAGCCGCGTGACCAGCGCCATCGAGACGGCGCTGTTGTTGACCAGGTGCGTGGCGTCTTTTTGCAGCAGCCTTTGCGCGGTCATGGCGTGCGCCAGGGGCGCTATCGCGTTCGATGCGATGGCTGCGGATTCGGCGGCGATGCCTGCTGTATCCCCATGCAGGCTGGTCGAGACGGGAAATTTGCTCATTGGATTCTCCTTGGTCGCTCAAGCGCACAGGCGGTCGAGCATGGCGTGTATCGCCTTGATCTGCACCGCGTGGCGCGAATAGTACGGCGACGCGGCGTCCTTGTTGCTGTATCCCCACCAATCCCAGCAGCCGTCCGGATTCTGGATGGCGCCGTTGTCCGTGCCTTCGGCTTGCGGATAGAGCACGATGATGTCGTTGCTCTCGGCGATGTTGTTGTAGCCCGTGGTCGTGATGTAGCGGTTGCCGTACGGCGGCTGGTTGGCGATGTCCGCGCGGCCGTTGACGTAGTCGGTGTAGTTGTAGCCCTGCTTGCAGCCGTGCAGCGCGATATGAACGCGCGGCGCCTTCACCGCGCCTTCCAGCACTCTGGATGGAATGTAGGCGTAGCCGAAGCGGCTCATGCTGGCCCACGGCGCATCCTCGCCGAGGAACTCCGATTGATCGAAACGCAGCAGCTGGCCGTTGGCTTGCGCTGCCGGTGCTTTCAGATCGCCGTAGATATGGCGCAGGATGTCGTGGGATTGCATGAAGCCGCCGTTGTTGATGTACGGCGGCTGGTTGGTCTGCAATTCCGAATCTTCGGGATTGTCCGTGATGATGCTGTGGCCTGCCGGCACGTCGTCGTGATAGGCGATGTTGTCCCTCTTCACGCCCAGCATTTCGTAGAACTGGCGGGTTCTCTCCACCACGTCGGAATAGACCACGTCATCCTGGCTGCCGGTGAAGATGTAGAGCCGGTCGTCGGCGAGGTTGGCGATGTCGTCGATCAGGCCGGCCTGGGCGGTTTCGCGCGCCATCTCGACCAGGCGTTGCGCGTCGGGACCGGTTTGCGGGATCAGCGGGTTCATGCAGATGTACAGGGAGTTCTCGATGCGGGCGTCTTCCGCCGTCACCAGCCCGGCGGGCTGGTAGGTCTCGGCACAGCGGAACGGCCCGCCCGCGATGATGCCCGCGCCTGCAAAGCTGGCCGAACGGGCCAGGTGCAACTGCACGGTCATGAAGGCGCCGGACGACAGGCCGGAGATGGAGTTGTTTCCTTTTGACGCCGCATACGATCCGAGTTGAACGATTTTCCCGTCTGCACTAGCAACCATCGTGGACCTCCTGTCGTGAATTTTTCGGGGGATTTGGCCTGTAGCTGCCGGCCGGGTGGAAGCGGTATTCTGCGTGCGCCTCACGGCGGACTCTTGAGCTTTATCAAGATACCTGAAGAACGGAAAGATGCAATAAGAATAATGTTTAACTTTTATCTAGCAATGCGGTCGCGGATTCTCACCACGCCGCCGCTTGTAAATGAGAATCATTATTGTTAGAATGTATTTTTGCCAGCAATCGCCGTAGGTCCGAGAGCCAGCCGTCACCCCCCACTCTTGGAATTCTATGGCCGCTATCATTTCGGGCGCCCGGCATACGGCCGCGCCTTTGTCTCCCCACGCCGTGACACTGGCGGTGCGATCCGCCTTGCTGACCTTGCTGGGCGCCGCGCTGCTGCCTGCCGCCTATGCCAACAACGCCGCCAACGCCACCAACGCCACCAACGCCGCCGACGTGACCGCCGCATCCGTGGCACTGGGCGAGATCCTGGTCAAAGCCAAACGCGACGACAGCAGCAACACCCGCAGCGGCGCCACCATCGTCATCGGCGCCGAGCAGATCGGCCAGAACAACGCCATCGACATGGCCAATCTCGCCCGCTACGCGCCGCTGGTCAGCGTGCCGACGGCGGCCAGCGGCTCCGGCAATATCTGGGATGGCGCCGGCAATACCGGCATCAACATCCGTGGCGCCGAAGGCAACCGCGTCAGCCTGGAGCTGGACGGCATCGCGCTGCCGGACGCCGCACCCAAGCCGGACGGCAACTCCACCAACGCCTTCGGCATCGGCCGCGACTACTTCGATCCCGAAACCTTCCGCGAAGTGCGCATCGGTTCCGGCACCAGCCCGGCCGGCGCAGGCACGCCCGGCATCGGCGGTTCGGTATCGTTCATCACCAAGACGCCGGAAGAGTACCTGACCACCCGCAAGCTCTACGCCGACTACAAGGCGGGCTACACCTCCGACCGTGGCGCCCGCGTGCATGCGGTGACGGCGGCGGCCACGCTGAGCGACAAACTGAAGGGCCTGATCGTCGGCGTGCACCGCGCCGGCGACGAAGGCAAGAGCCGAGGCAATGTCGCACTGAATCCCGACGACTGGACTTCCGACGCCGTACTGGCCAAGCTGAACTGGACGCTGAGCGGCAACCAGAAACTCGGCTTCACCGTCGACAACTACAAATCCACGCACGACCGCGTCTACGCCAACAAGCTGGGCCCGTCGTATCCGGAAGGCGCGGCGCAGAACTCGCGCACCGAGCGCAGCCGCTACAGCATCGAGCACCACTACACGCCGGGCTCCGGCCTGCTGTTCGATACGCTCGACACCCGCGCCTACACGCAGAACGCCTCGGTGGTCGACCTGACCCGCGCCAGCTACATCACCGGCAGCCAGCCTTACCTGCGCAACATCACGACCGGCTTCTACAACAACAGCAAGGGCCTGGCGGCGGACGCCACCAAGCAGCTGGACGCGAACAGCCTGCTGAGCTACGGCATCAGCTACGAGCAGCAGGAGAGCCGTCGTCCATGGCAGGAAGACCGCACCGTCATCAAGACCGGCGCGCACCAGATCACCATGAAGAACCGCATGGCCGACATGGACACCGACAAGCTGGCGGCCTATCTGCGCGGCGAGTTCGGCTTCGCGATGCTGGGCCACCAGGCCACGCTGACGCCCGGCCTGCGCGGCGAGCAGCGCAAGCTGCATCCGAAAAACCTGGAGGCGTACTTCATCGCCGTGCCAAGCGCGGCCAGGGAAATCAAGGATGAAACCGATTCCTTCTTCACGCCCAGCCTGAACCTGTCGGTCGAGCTGACACCGGGCTTCAGCGCCTATGCGCAGTACAGCCGTGGCACCCGCCTGCCGACCGCGGCCGAGCGCACCGGCACCTACGATTCGTTCACCTACACCGCCGCCGGCAATGCCTACGCCGTGATGGGCAATCCGAACCTGAAGAAGGAAACCAGCAACGCCTTCGACATCGGCCTGAAAGGCGCGCCGGTTCCGGGCGTGGAATTGAGCACCTCGGTGTTCTACACCAGCTACAGCAACATGATCGAGTACGCCGCGCAGCCGCTGGACCCGGTCAACTATCCGACCATCACCTTCGGCCTGTTCCGTCCGGAGAACATCGGCAAGGCCAACACCAAGGGCATAGAAGTCAGCGGCCGTTTCCAACTGGGCCAGTGGTTGGCGCCGATGAAGGGTTACAGCGTGGCGCTGGCCGGCGGCATCTCGCAGGGCACGGCGGAAAACCGCACGACCGGCAAGAAAGCCGATTTGCCGTCGGTGCAGCCGTACAAGGCCAACGCCGTGTTCGCTTATGACGATCCGGCATTGCGTGGCGGCGCGGCCTTCGCGGTCAGCACCGTGCGCGGCAAGAAGGCCGCCGATGACGTGATCTCCGACACCAGCGCCGCGCGCTTCAACGTTCCGGGTTCGACCGTGATGGACTTCACGGCCTACTGGAACATCGGCAAGCACGTGGTCCTGAACGCCGGCGTCTACAACCTCGGCGACAAGAAGTACTGGGATTACGCTTCGGCGCGCAGCCTGCCGGTCGGCACCACCACCGCCACGCTGGCCGATATCGAACGCTATGTCCGTCCGGGCCGCAACTACGCGGTCAACCTCAAAGTGATCTACTAAGGAGTTACCCATGAAAGCTCACCACCGCTTTGCCCTGGCGCTGACCGGCGCCCTGTTGCTGAACTATCTGCCAGCGGGCGCCGCCAGCCTGTCCGAACGCTACGATGCGCTGCGCACCAGCCAGCCCCGTCTGCAAGCACGCGACGCCGCCAAGACCTTGAACGTGTCCGAAGCCGACCTGCTGGCGATCGGCATCGGCAAGACCGTCACCCGTTTGCAGGAAGGGGAGAACGTGCCGCGTGAAATCATGCGCCGCGCGCTGGACCTGGGCACGGTGATGGCGCTGACGCGCAACGAGAACGGCGTGCTGGAACGCACCGGCGTCGCCACCAAACTCAAGCCGCAGGAAGAAATCACCGGCCTCGACGCCGACAAGGAAAAGGAACGCGAAGCCCGCCTGCGCAACATCGCCGGCGGCTACCTGGGCGGCGAGATCGACATGCGCTTCACCTTCAAGAACTGGAAGTATGCGTTCGCCGTCGTCCAGCCGGGCAAGGACGGCGTGGTGTCGCGCAGCCTGCAATTCTTCGATGCCCACGGCGACGCCGTGCACAAGGTCTACGTGAAGAGCGAGGCCGGCGTGCCGGTGTTCGACAAGCTGGTGGCGGACTTCCGCAACCCGGTGCAAAGCGCGGACCTGAAGGTGACGGCGGCGCCGGCCAAGACGGCCGAGAAACCGGACAGCGCCATCGACGTCAAGGAATACCAGCTGGCCTGGAACGAGCTGACCGATGTGCACCAGTTCAACCGCCTGCTGGGCGAGTTCGGCCTGACGCGCGAACAGGCGATGCGCTTGGCGCCGGCCAGTTCCGTGCAGCGCGTGACGCCGCTGGCGGTGCGCCAGCTGCTGGAAGAGTCGGCCAAGCAGAAGCTGGAGATCATGGCCTTCCTCGGCAACGAGGCGGCGATCCAGATCTACAGCGGCAAGGTCGGCAAGGTGCAGGAAGCGGGCGGCTGGTTCAACGTGCTGGACCCTGAATTCAATCTGCACCTGCGCGACAACGCCTTCAACAGCGGCTACGTGATCAAGCGCGCCGGCGTGACGTCGGTGGAATTCTTCGACAAGAATGGCGAGCTGGTGGTGAGCTTCTTCGGCGTCCGCGAGCGCAACAAGCCGCAGCCGCAAAGCTGGGTCGACATGACGGCCGCGCTGCCCAAGGCCGGTGCCGATCGCCGCTGATCAGTAGAAATAGAACGAACTTGCATGCGAAAAGCCAGCTGTGGCTTTTCGCGCAGGTCGGAAAGTAACTGTTGATTTTTCAACTGGACGATGTCAAATTGAATACATTATAAAAAATGCATGGAGACCGGAATGAAATTGCTGCCCGTCGTCAGTGTGCTGCTTTCCGTATTGCTGGCCGGCCCCGCCGCCGCCGATGAAACCTGCAACTCGCCCTACATGGCCAACCTGATCAAGGGCCAGGAGGACTACGTCCATGTCTGGACGCTGGGCATCGCGGGCGTCGGCAATGGCCAGGACAAGCTGGTGACGATAGACGTCAACCCGGCCTCGCCGACATACGGCAAGGTGATCCACTCGCTGTCGGTGCCGGGACGCGGCGACGCCCACCATGTCGGCTTCACCGAAGACCGCAAATACCTGTGGGCAGGGCGGCTGCAGGACAGCAAGATCTTCGTGTTCGACGTCGGCACCGACCCGGCCCATCCCAAGCTGGTGAAGACCATCAACGACGTGGTCGACAAGAGCGGCTTCGTCGGCCCGCACACCTTCTACGCGCTGCCGGGGCGGATGCTGGTCGGCTTCCTGTCGAACCCGCGCGACATGGGCGGCGCCACCGGCATGGCGGTCTACAACAACAAGGGCGACGTGGTGGCCCGCTACCCCAACCCGACCGACAAGATCGGCGACGTGCAGGGCGACGGCTACGGCTACGACCTGGCGATCAATCCCGGCCGCAACGCCATGCTGACCTCCAGCTTCACCGGCTACAACAACTACCGCACCGACCTGGGCAAGCTGATCAAGGATCCGGCGGCCATGCAGAAATTCGGCAACACCATGGTGCTGTGGGATTTCAAGGCCATGAAGCCGCAGCAGATCTTCAGCACCCCGGGCGCGCCATTGGAAGTACGCTGGTCGCAGGCCCCGGGCGACAACTGGGCGATCACCGCCACCGCATTGACCTCCAAGCTGTGGCTGGTCCGGCCCGATGCCGACGGTCGTTGGCAGGCGCGCGACGTTGGCCCGATAGGCGATCCGGCCAAGGTTCCGCTGCCGGTCGACATGTCGATCACGGCCGACGGCAAGGGTTTGTGGGTCAACACCTTCATGGATGGCAAGACCCGCTTGTTCGACCTGAGCAATCCTGAAGCGCCGCGCCAGGTCTATGAGAAAGTCACCGGCAAGCACGTCAACATGGTCAGCCAGAGCTGGGACGGCAAGCGCCTGTACATCACCACCAGCCTGCTTGAACACTGGGACCTGGACAACGACGACCATTTCATCAAGCTCTTCCACTGGGATGGCCGCGAGTTGAGCCAGCAATGGAAGATCGATTTCTACAAGGAGAAGCTGGGCCGTCCGCATCACATGAAGTTCAGCGCGAAGCCGGCTCCCAATGTGGCGTCGATACGCTGACATCTGGGCGCTGCTGCCGCTGCTGCTGTTGAGCGGAACGGATGGCGCGCGGCTGGCCGGCGCGGCGCAGCGGCCGGCGGCCGTGCCGCCGCAACCGATCGTGCCCGCCGCCGGCAGCTACCACCTGCCGGTGATCCAGCAGGGGCCGCGCGGCACAGTGCTCGACAGCGACGGCCGCGACATGCCGCTGGAACGCTACACCACCGGCCGTGTCACGTTGCTCAATTTCATGTACACCTATTGCAGTGATCCGACCGCGTGTCCGGCGTTGTTCGCCACCTTGCATGGCTTGCGCGAGCGCTTGCTCAACACGCCTGCGATGGCGCGGCGGGTGCAGTTCGCCAGTGTGTCCTTCGACCCCGTCAACGATACGCCGGAGGCGATGCGCCTCTACGGTGGCGCGCTGGGCAGCGCCGGCCAGCCCTTGCGCTGGCACTTCCTGACTTCGCGCTCGGTGGAGAAGCTGCAACCCATCCTCGACGATCTGGGGCAGAGCACGTCGGTGCAGCTCGACGCACAAGGCAAGCCGACGCGCTTGTACTACCACCAGGTCAAGCTGTTCCTGCTCGACCGCCAGGGGAGGGTGCGCGAGATCTACAGTCCAGCCTTCCTGCAGCTCGAGCTGATCTACCGCGATATCCAGACACTGCTGCTGGAAAAGGACACCGCCCAGGCGGCGGCCGGCCGGCGGCGGTACTAGCGGCCATGTTGACGCACAGCCCCATGTCGGCCAGGCATTCGGTGGTCATCGTCGGCGGCGGCGCGGCCGGCATCGCCACGGCGGCCAGCCTGCTGGCGCGGCAGCCCGGGCTGGATGTCGCCATCGTCGAACCGGGCGACATCCACTACTACCAGCCCGGCTGGACGCTGGTGGGCGGCGGCGCGATGCGCAGCGCCGCCACGGCCCGGCCGATGGAGAGGGCCATGCCGCGCGGCGCGCGCTGGATCAGGGCGGCGGTGGCCGGCTTCGCGCCGCAGCGCGACGCCGTCGTGCTGGCCGACGGCGGCATGCTGCACTACAGCCAGCTGGTGGTGTGCCCCGGCCTGAAGCTGGACTGGGACGCCATAGCCGGACTGTCGGAGACGCTGGGCCGCAACGGCGTCACCTCGAACTACCTGTACCGGCTGGCGCCCTACACCTGGCAGATGGTGCGGCAGCTGCGCGGCGGCCGCGCGCTGTTCACCCAGCCGGCCATGCCGATCAAGTGCGCGGGCGCGCCGCAAAAGGCGATGTACCTGGCGGCCGACCACTGGCGCCGCAACGGCGTGCTGGGCGATATCGAAATTGAATTCTGCAGCGCCGGCGCGGTGCTGTTCGGCGTTGCGGATTATGTGCCGGCGTTGATGGAGTATGTCGACGCTTATGGCATCGACCTGCGTTTCGGTCACACGCTGGTCGCAGTGGACGGCGCTGCCAGGACGGCGACCTTCCGCCGCGCCTTGCCGGATGGCGGCAGCGAGGAAATCCAGCGCGGCTTCGACCTGCTGCACGTGGTGCCGCCGCAGACGCCGCCCGATTTCATACGCGGCAGCCTGCTGGCCGATGCGGGCGGCTGGCTCGACGTTGATCCGGCCACGCTGATGCACAAGCAATGGGGCAACATCCACGCGCTGGGCGACGTCGTCAACTGCGGCAACGCCAAGACCGTCGCCGCCGCCCGCCGCCAGGCGCCGGTGGTGGCGCACAATGTATTGGCCGCGCTGCGCGGCGTCAAGCGCGGGGCGCGAGGCCTGGCGCGCTATGACGGCTACGGCGCCTGCCCGCTGACGGTAGCGCGCGGCAAGGTGGTGCTGGCCGAATTTTGCTACGGCGGCCGCTTGTCGCCCAGTCTGCCCGGCTGGCTGATCGACGGCACCCGCCCGTCGCGGCTGGCCTGGCTGCTCAAACGGCATGTGCTGCCGCCCTTGTACTGGCGGGCCATGCTGAAGGGGCGGGAGTGGTTGGCCGGGCCGGACATCGATTGCATTTAAATCAATACTTGGCTATGCTGCGCTCTCCATTGAATCAAGGACAATTCCATGTGGACACATGTAGCAAGCATAGAAACAAGCGCCACGCCGGCGGCCGTCTGGGCGTTGTGGTCCGACGTCGCCGGCTGGAAGCAGTGGAACGCCGGCATCGTTAATATCGAACTGCACGGACCGTTCGCCGACGGCACGCGCTTCACGATGCAGGTGCCGGGCGACGACATCTTCACCAGCACCCTGTTGACCGTGCGCGAGAACCAGGAGTTCACCGACGAGACCGTCATCGACGGCAACCGCGTGCTGGTGTTCCACCGCATCGAAGCGCTGCCGTCCGGCCTCACGCGCATCAGCTACAGCACCGAGATCACCGGCCCGCAGGAAGCGGAATTCGGGCCGATGGTGGTGGGCGATTTCCCCGACGTGCTGGTGGCGCTGAAGCGCCATGTGGAAATCCGCGACGCCGAGGAACAGCTACGTCTGGCCATGCAGGCGTCGGACGTGGCGGCGCTGGACCGCATCCTGGCGGAGGATTTGCTCTTCACCAACCACATGGGACAGATCATCGACAAGGCGCAAGACCTGGAGCTGCACCGTTCCGGCACGCTGCGTTTGCGCAGCGTGGAAACGGTCGAGCTGAAAGTGCTGGGCGGCGCTGCGCTGCCGATGACGTCCATCCTCGTCAAGCTCGGCGGCCAGTACGGCGGTCAGGGCTTCGACACCTTGCTGCGCTTCACCCGCATCTGGCGGCAGGCGGACAACGGCGCGTGGCAATTGGCCGTCGTCCACAGCAGCCCCGTGCTTCAGTAGGCGTAGCTGACGTAGACCGCGGCGGTAGGACTGGTCTTGCGCTCGGTGAGCGGGCTGCGCGAGGCTTCGCGCAGCAGATGGGTGGCGCCCACCATCGTGGTGATGCCCCATTTCTGGTCGAGCTTGTGCTGCCATGTCAGCATGACGTTGGCTTCGTACAGGCCGGACTTCGCCTGGTAAGCCTTGAACTTGGACGTGCTCGCCTGCTTGGCGGTGACGCCGTAGTAGGTCTGCGCGTATTTGCTGTCGGCAAAGCCGGCCCCGACGCCCAGCGAAATCTGATCTTTGGGAGCATCCAGCAAATGCGCGGTTATGCCGGTGTGGAAGGTCTTGCCGTTCTCGCGCTGCGACAGCGGGATGTCGGCGCTGACGTTCAACTCCAGCAAAGGGATCGGCTTGTAGCCCAGGCTCAGCATGGCGTTGGCGCTGCCCTTGATGTCGCCCATGCCCTTCAGGTTGGCGCTGCCGGTGTTGCCGAACAATCCTTTCTCATTCTTTTCCTTGCGGTCGCCGCGATAGCCCAGCGCCGCGCTGTAGGTCAACGGGCCGCCTTCGCCGCCGTAGCCGATGCCGCGCAGGGTGCTGGCGAAGAAGCCGCTGGCGTGGCTGTAGTCGATCAGGATCACCGGTGCGACGGCGTTCTGCTTGGAACCGGAGTAGCGCGCACCGGCGGCCACGCCGCCACCGAGCATGAGTTGGCTGTCGTCGGCCGCAACGGCCAGGGTGGGCAGCAGCAGGCAGGCGGCTGCAGCGGAGATCAGGCGTAAATTCATGGTGAAGTCCATTCAAAAGTAGTACCGGAGCCCCAATGGCCCGGTAAACTGCGTGCAGTATGTTCAACACGCATGAAGGCAATCTGAGCCTTTGATGAAGAAAGCATGAAGACGGGTCTTTAGCTCATCTTCAGATTCGGATGGTCTAATACCGCCTATGAAAATCCTGCTGATAGAAGACGACCTGGACCTGGGCAACGGCGTGCGCATCGCGCTGTCGGAGCAGGGCATGGACGTGGTCTGGGTGCGCACCCTGGACGACGCCTCACGCAGCCTGGCGCATGATGGTTGCGACCTGGTGCTGCTCGACCTGGGCCTGCCGGACGGCGACGGCCTGACCCTGCTCGCCCAGTTGCGTCGCAATCCGGTGCAGGGCGACAGCGGCGGCCTGCCGGTGCTCATCCTCAGCGCGCGCGATACGCTGGATGACCGCTTGTCCGGCCTCGACCGGGGCGCCGACGATTACCTGGTCAAACCCTTCGTGCTGGCCGAGCTGCTGTCGCGGGTGCGCGCGCTGGCGCGGCGCAGCTACGGCTTCGACGGCGAGACCATCGAGGTGCGCGGCCTGGTGCTGCATGCGCCGACGCGGCGCGTCAGCGTCGGCGGGCGCACCGTGGAGCTGACCGCCAGCGAATACGCGCTGCTCAAGATGTTGATGATGCGTACCGACCGCGTGCTGACGCGGCGCGTGCTGGAGGAACAAACGCTGCCGGGCAGCCAGACCAACGCCAGCAACACGCTGGACGTGCACATGGCCAACCTGCGGCGCAAGATAGGCGAGGGCTATATCCGCACCGTGCGCGGCATTGGCTACGTGATCGACCAGCAGGCGCGCGGCGGTGCCGCGTGATTCTGCTGCGGCGCCTGTGGCGCGTGGTCGCCGAGCCGACGCTGGTGCGGCGGCTGATGGTGGTGCAGGTGGCGCTGGTGCTGGTGATGTGGGGCGGCGTGATCGCCCTGATCATTTATGAGGGCGGCGACAGCATCAGCTATCTGAGTTCGCCCAAGTCGTTCGATGCGGTCTTCAGCGTGGCCGAGAACCTGGCCAGCCAGCCGGCGCTGCAGCAAAAAATCCTGCTCGCCTTCGACGACGCGCAGCGCGAAGATTTCGATGCCAGCGGGTTGCATTCCCTGGGGCCGATGCTGATGGTCTGGCAGGGCGGGCGCCTGATCTACCTATCCAAGGGGGCCTTTCCCGGCCTGCGCGGCAAGGGCTTGGACGAGCTGGAGACCGTGTATCTTCAAGGCGAACGCTACCGCGCACGCAGCATGCGCTCGCACCGCTCGGACACCCTGGTGACATTGGCGGCGCCGGTCGGTTGGATGAATTTATTCATGAAGATCAATTCCCGCGGCTACTTCCTGTTGCCTTTGCTGATCAGCTTGCCGCTCCTGCCCTTGCCGGCATGGTGGTCGATCCGCATCGCGATGCGGCCTTGGCGGCGGGTGGCGCAGGAGGTGGCGGCACGCGGCCCGCATGATCTGACGCCCCTGCATTTCAGGCCGCCGCACCGCGAGCTGGCGGCGATGGTCGACAGCGTCAACGCCTTGCTGCTGCGGGTCAGCCAGAGCGCGCTGCGCGAACGCAGCTTCATCGCCGACGCCGCGCACGAACTGCGCACGCCGCTGGCGGCCATGCGCGTCAATGCGGAAGCCTTGCAGGGACAGGACAACGGGCCGGTGCAGCGCGAGCTGTTGAACGGCATCCTCAGCAGCGGCAACCGCGCCGGGCGGCTGGTGGGGCAGCTGCTGCAGCTGATGCGCAGCGACGCCACCGGCGACGAGCCGCACGCGCCGCTGGCGCTGGACGCCTTGCTGCAGGACAGGCTGGCGGCCTTGTCGGGGCTGGCGTCGCGCGATGGCGTCGAGCTGGAGCTGTCGGTGGCCGAGCCGGTGAGCGTGATGGGGCAGCGCGAGAGCCTGGTGTCGCTGGTGGACAATCTGGTCGAGAACGCGATCAAGTATAGTCCGCCGCATGGCGTGGTCAGGGTGAGTTTGTCGCGGGCGGCGGGGCAGGCTTTGTTGACGGTGGAGGACCAGGGTCCGGGCATCGCGCCGGCGTTGCGCGTGCGCGTGTTCGACCGGTTTTTCCGCGATCCGCAGCAGACCAAGAGCGGCAGCGGCTTGGGGCTGGCGATTGCCGCCTCGGCGGCGGCCAGCCACGGCGGCCGCATCGAGCTGGGCGACGCACAGGGCGGCGGCCTGCTGGCGCAAGTACAGCTGCCGCTGGCGTAAATCCCGCTTTGATGGGGTCAAGTCTGACATTCGGACACGAGCTCTACAGCTATTGCTGTAGAGCTCGTGTCCGAATGTCAGACTTGACCCCAGCCTTTCAGGCGAGCGCGGCCCGGCCCAGCGCCGGGTCGTCGGTGAAGAAGCCGTCCATGCCGGTGGCGATGTAGCGCTTGATCTCGGCGATGGAACCCGCCTCGTTGCGCGCCGTATCTCCCGCATTGTTGCGGAAGTCCGCTGCCAGGAAATGATTCTCCGGACGGAAGGTCCAAGGCTCCACCCGCAAGCCCACCTTGTGCGCGTCATCCACCAGCGAGCTGGCCTGATCCAGGCTGCCGTCCTTCTTCAACGGGATCAGCGCGCGCGTCGGCGGCGCCACCACGTCGGCGTATTGGGCGATGTCGCGCAGGCCGGCCGGCGTGCACATCTGCGCGAAGGTCAGCGTGCCGCCGGCCTTGGCCACATCCATCGGCCGCACGTTCTCGGCGATCACCAACTGCATCAGGCGCAGGTTGGCGCGCTGGCCCAGCTTGCCGCGCATGTACTTCAGGTTGGCCACTTCGAACGATTGGATCTCGACCGGGTTGCGGCGCGTGTAGTCGTGCGCGGCCAGGATGGACAGGAACCGGTCTTCCAGCGGCAAACCAACGCTGGCGAAATACGTCGAATGCTTGAGCTCCGGCACCAGGCCGATGATGCGCCCGCGCGCCGCCGCTTCCGCCGCCGTGAAGTCGATGATCTCTTCGAACGTCAGCACCTGGAACATGCCGTCGTACCGGGCGCTGCCGGGACGGTACTGCGGCAGGCGCTCGACCGCGCGCAGCGTCTTCAGCTCGGCCAGCGTGAAGTCGTCGACGAACCAGCCTTCGTGGGTTTCGCCGTCGATGGTCTTGCGCGTCTTGCGGCTGGCGAACTCGGGATGGCTGGCGACGTCGGTGGTTTCGCTGAGGAAGGCTTCATGGCGCGCGACCAGCACGCCATCCCTGGTGCTGCACAGGTCGGGTTCGATGTAGTCGGCGCCGTCGGCGATGGCCTTGGCGTACGACGCCAGCGTGTGCTCGGGGCGCAGCGCGCTGGCGCCACGGTGGCCGAACACCAGCGGGGTCTTGGTCCCCGCGCCGACCGCGCCCACGCCCGGCATGCCGGACAGGTCCGGCGAGGCCGGAGCAGTGGCCGCCAGCACGGAGCCGGGCAGCATCAGCGCGGCGCCGGCGGCGGCCGCCGTCTGGATGAAGCCGCGCCGCGACAGGCGTTGAGGTAAATACAGTCCGTTCATCAGAAGTCCGCCATCAAAGTCAGGAAGCCCTGACGTGGTGCAATCGGGAAGGTATTGTAAGTCCCGCTGGCCGCGCCGACCACCACGTTCAGGCTGCCTTCGCGATTGGCCAGGTTGCTGACGTTCAAACGGTAGCGCGCGTTCTTCACCCAGCTGTTGTTCAGGAAGGGCAGCTTGCCCGATACGCCCAGGCTCATCAGGAAGTAGCTCGGCACGTCCAGGTCGTTGGTGTAGGTGGCGTAGCGCTTGCCGACGTAGTCGCCGATCAGCTGGAACTCGGTGTCGGCCACGGTCATCGTGGCGACGAATTTGTTCATCCACTCAGGGCTGCCCGGCACGGCCTTGCCGGAGGTCGGCACGACATCCTTGCCGTTGTTGTAGTTGTCCGAGTAGGTCGAGCGGTTGAACGACACCGCATCGTAGAACGAGAACATGCGGCCGAAGTGCAGCGTGCCGGAGATGTCGATGCCGTCGGTCTTGACGCTGCCGACGTTGGCCAGCACCGGATTGCCGCCGATGATGGAGGTGATCACCGGCGTCGGGCTGATGGTCAGCAGGCGGTCCTTGAAGTCGACGTGGTACAGGTTGACCTGGCCATCGAAGGCCTTGAGCGGGCCCAGGTCCAGCTGGTGGCTGGTGCGCATGCCCAGCTCATAGGTGATCGAGGTCTCGGGCTTGGCGCTGCTCTTGAACAGGTCGAACGCGGCCTGGCTCGCCAGGCTCCACGGCGAGGCGCCGCCGCCGCCGTAGGTGACGAACTGGCGCATGTTCTTTTGCACGTTGACGAACATCTGGTCTTGCGGCGTGATGTCCCAGCGCGCGCCGACCTGCGGCAGGAACCATTTCTTGGTGATGATCTCGCCGACCGGCAGGGCCAGCGAACCGTTGGCGATGGCGCCCTTGGCCGGCTGCACCGGGAACTGGCCGTCGGCAAACTGCAGGCTGGACTTGAAGCCGGCTTGCAGCGCCAGGTCGTCGCGCACGCGCCATTCGTCCTGCACGTGGATCTGCGCGACCTTGTTGTTGATCTCGCTGCCGTACTGCGTGATCAGCGGATTGCTCGGACGGTCGTACGGCGAGCTTGGGTTGTTCACGTCCAGCGCGTACCAGCGGCGGTAGGCCGACGAGCGGTTGTGCTCCAGCCACAGGCCGCCTTGCAGCTTGTGGTTGCCGAATTCGCTGGTCAGCGTGGACAGCCAGCCGTTGCGGTTGATCGCGTATTCGGTGGTGCGGGTGGCGTAGCCGGAGTTGCCGAACACCTGCTTCAGGTTCTGGCCCGGGAAGTAGACCGCGAACAGGCCAGGCAGGCCGGCCACGCCGATCGGGCCGGCCACCACGCCGACGCCGTCGTCGTTGTGGTAGTAGACCTGGTTGGACCAGGTGGTCGATTCGCCGATGTTCATGTCGAACTTGGCGTAGGTCAGGTAGTCCTTGCGCTGGGCGTCGCTGTAGTAGTTGCGGTAGTTGTTGCCTTCGGCCGCAGGCGTGGCGCCGGTCGGCGACAGGTAGCTCAGCGCGGTCTGGAAGTTCGGGTACATGAACGGACGGGTGTACGGCTGGTACTTCTCGGTGGCCGAGCGCACGGTGGCGTCTTCGTTCGGCTCGATCTTGTCCGAATAGTTGAAGAACAGCGTCAGCTTGCCGGCGTTGCTCTGGTTGACGAACTTGGCGTTGACCTGGTCGCCGCCCTGGCGGCCGTTGAAGTCCCAGGCCTTCTGCTCGTGGTGGACGGCCGAGATGTAGGCGCTGTTGCCGCTGCCGAAGTCGCCGGTGTCGTAGCGCAGGAAGGTGCGCGAGGTGTTGTAGCTGCCGACGGTCTGCTGCACCGCCAGGTTGCGGCTGCGCTGCGGATCGCTGGAGAAGGTCTCGATGGTGCCGCCCAGGTTGCTGGTGGACGCGGTCGACAGGTCGCCGGCGCCGGACGACAGGATGACGTTGCCGACGTTCTCGCTGATGACGGCGCGCTGTGGCGACAGGCCGTTGTAGTTGCCGTACTGCTGGTCGCCGAGCGGTACGCCGTCCATGGTGTAGCCCAGCTGCGGGCCGCTGAAGCCGTGGATGAACAGCGACAGGTTCTGCTCGTTGTTGCCCCATGGGTCGGCGGTCTGGAAGCTCACGCCGGGCAGGGTTTGCAAGGCCTTCAACGGGTTAATGCCCGGCAGGATCTTCTGCATGTCGCCCTTGGTCAGCGCGACCGAGGAGCGGGTTCTGCGGGTGGCGATCTCGATCGTGGCGACCGGAGCGGCAGCGGCCGCTTCGGCTTCCGTAGCGTGGCCGGCTGCGGTAGCCGGTGCGTCGGCGGCCATGTCGGCCACGGCGGCGGCGACGTTGGCGGCCATCGCCAGCATGGGGAAGCTCAGCGCGGCGAAGCACACTGCGGATAATTTCTTGTTCATGATCGGCCTTGAATACCAGTTGGAGGGAAATGAAAACTTTGCGCATGATAGGCACTGAGTGTTACCGGATCATGACGCCGGTGAGATACACTGCTGGCTGCAAATAGAGAGAGGATCACGATGCGCAAACTTTTGATGCTGGCGCTGGCGGGGTTGGTAGCTCAACTGGCCGGCTGCTATACGGTGAACCAGGCCGCGCTGGGCAACTTCATCACGCAGACGGTGCAGCCTGGCATGCCGCTGGATCAGGCGCTGGTGCGCATGCGGACCGAGGGCTTCTACTGCAATACCAGTTCGGCCGGCACGGTGACGATCTGCACCCGCAACCAGGAGCGTTTGCTGCGCGGCTCCTGCGTCGAGCGGGTCGATCTGGTGCGCAGCACCACCTCCGCCCAGACCCTGGGTTCCATCGACGTGATGGAAATCCGCTGCGCCAAGTACTGAGCATGGATACCAAACCGGGCTTGCGGGACTGGGCGCTGGCCGCGATCGGCACCATGTTTGTCCTGATGGGGGCGGTGATACTGCCGCGCGACCTCAATACCGGCGTGACGACCATCGCCTTCTTCGGCATGTGCGCCGCAGTGGGGATCAACACGATAGTGCGCAAGCGGCGCTATGCGCGGCAGCGGGTGGATGGGATCCAGGTCGTCGGCGGCGTGCGCATCCGGCCTTCGCGGCTGCGGCTGGTCTTGTTCGGCGGCTTGCTGCTGGGCTTGGGCGTCGTGTTGCTGGTCTTCAGTCCCGCCGCGCCGTACCTGGTCTGGCTCAGTTTTTGGGTGATCGTCGGCGTGGGCGCGCTGATGCTGGCCGGCGTCGCCGTCGGCTATCTGCCGAATCAATACATCGAGTTCACGCCGGAAGGATTGACGTTGGGCGTGCGGGGCTGGACGGTGCTGTTGCCATGGGAGCGGATAGCGCGGGTGTCCGCCGGCGAGATGCACAGCAATCCGGTACTGCTGCTGTCGCTCGATGCGCCGGAAACATGCGACGTCAAGCCGCCCGCCAAGCTGGGTAAGTTCATGAAGTACGTTGGGCAAAGCCGTGGCTGGACGGGCGCCGATATCTTTCTGCTGACGACGCACTTCGGCATCGATTTGCCCGTGCTGGTCGGCGCCATCAGCCGCTACGTGGCGGACCCCGCAGCGCGCGCCGAGCTGGCGCCGCCGAAGGCCTTGACGGAGTGACGCCGGCATGGACTCACTGGTGACCGAGCGCCTGCTGCTCACGCGCCCTCGGATGGCCGACAGCGCCCCGCTGCTGGCGTATCGCGAGGCGAACCGCGCCCATCTCGAACCGTGGGAGCCTCAACGCAACGACCGGTTCTACACCATGCAGGCGGTTGAGGAACGACTCCGCCAGATGGCGCGGCAGGCCGAGGAAAACTCGGCGGTCTATTGGCTGCTGCGGTTTCCGCATAGCGCGCAAGTGGTGGGGGAGTGCAGCTTCACGAATATCGTGCGCGGACCTTTTCAAGCGTGTCACCTGGGATTCTCGCTGGACAGCCGGCACACCGGACAAGGCCTGATGCATGAGGCCCTGGTGGCGGCGATTGCGGATATCTTGGACGTTCACGGACTGCATCGCATCATGGCGAACTACCAGCCCCGTAATAGCGGCAGCGAGAAGCTGCTGCGTAGGCTGGGTTTCGAGCGGGAGGGGCTGGCCAGGAAGTATCTGAAGATCGGCGGCGAGTGGGCCGATCATGTGCTGACTTCTTTCATTAATCCGCGTGACGGCGAAACCCCGTACGCCTAAGCGATACGGTAGCCGCAGCACTTAGGGGGCTGACCCCGGATGGGGGCATCTCGCACTGCGAGATGCGGGCGCAGCCCTCCCCAGACCCCGTCCTGCAGTGCGGGGTTTAGTGCTTCACTTCGCCGGCCGGTATCAGCGCTTCGACCGGCGCGTCGGTGGCGAACAGCTGGGCGCAATCGACCTTGTCGTAGTCGTAGTGCTGGCCGCAGAAGTCGCAGTTGACGCCGACATGGCCTTGCTCTTCCAGCACGCTGTCGACTTCGGCGCGGCCCAGCATCTTCAGCATATTGCCGACCTTCTCGCGCGTGCACGTGCAGTGGAAGGCCGGGTGCAGCGGTTCGAACACGCGGATGGTCTCTTCCCAGAACAGGCGCTCCATCAGCACGTCGATGGTGGTCGACAGTATCTCTTCTTGCTTCAGGGTCGAGCCCAGGATCACGGCGCGGTTCCAGGTTTCCAGCGCGTCGTCTTCGGTCAGCGGCGTCGCCTCGGCAGCGGTCGTGCCGCCGTTGTAAGGCAGCTTTTGCAGCAGCAGGCCGCGCGAGACGTTGTCGTCCGCCGCCAGCCACAGCTTGGTGTCCAGCTGTTCCGAACGCAGCATGTAGTTTTCGATGACGGTGCTGACGTCGTCGCCGTCCAGCGGCACGATGCCCTGGTATGGCTGCTGGCCGGGCATCTTGTCGGCCGGGTCGAGCGTGATGATGAAGCGGCCCTTGCCATGCTCGTTCAGCAGCGCCTGCAGCGTGGCGTCGTCGGCGATGGCCGCGTCGGGATCGAGCTTGGCGGTGGCGCGCAGGTTCAGGTCGGCGTCGCATTCGACCACCAGCAGGCGCAGCGGGCCGTCGCCATGGATCTGCATGATGATGGTGCCGTTGAACTTCAGGTTGGCCGACAGCAGCGCGGCCGCGGCCACCATCTCGCCCAGCAGCTTCTTGACCGGGGCAGGGTAGGCGTGGCGCGACAGCACCTCGCGCCAGGTGGCGGAAATGTCGATGAACTCGCCGCGCACGGCGGCGTTATCGAAGATGAATTTTTGCAGGGTGTCCTGGCCGATGATGGGGGTAATGCTCATGTGTTATCCGATCTTTTTGAGTTGCGTCTTGAACAGTTGGCCGCGCTTGACGTAGCTGTCGGCGCTGGCGAGCAGGCGAGCGGCGTCTTCGGCGGTCAGCGTGCGCACGGCCTTGGCCGGCGAGCCGATAATCAGCGAGTGGTCCGGGAATTCCTTGCCTTCCGTGACCAGCGCGCCGGCGCCGACCAGGCAGCCCTTGCCGATCTTGGCGCCGTTGAGGATCACGGCCTGGATGCCGATCAGGGCGCCGTCGCCGATGGTGCAGCCGTGCAGCATGGCCTGGTGGCCGATGGTGACGTTGCTGCCCACGGTGAGCGGGTAGCCCATGTCGGTGTGCATGACCGTGCCTTCCTGGACATTGCTGTTTTCGCCGATGGTGATGCGTTCGTTGTCGCCGCGCAGGGTCGCACCGAACCACACCGAGCTGTTGGCGTGCAGGCTGACTTTGCCGATGATGGTGGCAGAGTCGGCAACAAATGACGATGCATCGATCTCGGGCGCGTGTTCGCCCAGTTGATATATAGACATTGGAAACCTTAGTTGAGTGCTGAATACAGCGCTGATGAGCGGTGGGATGGCGCTATTTTACGCTTGAGCGGCTATCGAACGGTCGTGCTATTATTTTACTTCATCGCCGGCAAGCAACCGATATTGCGCCGGCTTACGCATTTTCAAGGACCATCATGACCTTCACTTCGTCCCGCTCGGAATTCCTGACCATCCGCGGCCTGCGCTGCCACGTGCGCCACTGGGGCCGGGACGGCGCCCCCAAGATCTTCATGCTGCACGGCTGGATGGACGTCGGCGCCTCGTTCCAGTTCGTGGTCGATGCTTTGCAGGGCGACTGGCACGTGATCGCGCCGGACTGGCGCGGCTTCGGCCTGTCGCAGCGCTGCGGCGGCGATACCTACTGGTTCCCCGACTACCTGGCCGACCTGGACGCCATCCTGCGCCATTACTCGCCGGACCAGGCGGTCAACCTGCTGGGGCACAGCATGGGCGGCAACGTGGTGGGGCTGTACGCCGGCGCGCGGCCGGAGCGCATCCGCAAGCTGATCAACCTGGAGGGCGGCGGCCTGCGCTCCAGCAAGCCGGAGCAGGCGCCGGGCCGCTACGCCAAGTGGATGGACGCGCTGCTGGAGCAGCCGGAGCTGCGCAACTACCCGTCGCAGGCGGCCGTCGCGGCCCGCCTGCAAAAGACCAATCCGCGCCTGGGCGACGAGCGCGCGGCCTTCCTGGCGCAGCACTGGTCGGCGCAGAACGATGCGGGCGAGTGGGAAATCCTCGGCGATCCGGCGCACAAGCAGCCCGGCCCGCTGCCCTACCACGTGGAAGACATCATGGCGTGCTGGAGCGCCATCACGGCGCCGGTGCTGTGGGTGGAGGCCGAGCAGACCAATATGTGGACCTGGATGGGCGGCGAGCAGGAGGGGCGTGCCGAGCTGGCGCGGCGCCTGGGCCATTTGCGCGACGTTGAATGCAAGGTGCTGGCCGATGCCGGCCACATGCTGCACCACGACCAGCCCGAGGAGCTGGCCCATCTGATCGAAGCCTTCCTGGCGCGCTGACCGGAATCGCTTGCCAAGGCCTTGGCTATTTGGCATGATTAAACACATGACCTCTTATCCGACCATCTTGCCAACCCGCCGCCACGTCGCTTCCGACGCTGGTGCCGTTGCGTTGGCCGGTCGGAGCCTGTCCGCCGTCTCCATTATTCGAATTATTCAGGGTCGCTGAGCTGCGGCTGCGCCGGTGCTCGGCGCCCCCAGCCTCCACGGGCTCAGCCCGCATTCCCTCGAATATTTTATGGAGCAGCACCATGAGCACATCCTATCCCTCGCTGGCCGAGATCCGCGACACCGCCCGCCGCCTGCACGGAAAGATCCTTGAAACGCCCGTGTGGCGCTGGCAGACCGGCGTCATCGAAGAGCAATTGGCTGGCGGCGAAGTCTGGCTGAAACTGGAATTGTTCCAGAAGACCGGCACCTTCAAGCTGCGCGGCGCCCTCAATTGCATCGCCGCGCTGGACGAGGCGGCACGGCGGCGCGGCGTCGTCGCCGTCAGCGCCGGCAACCATGCGATCGCGGCGGCCTACACCGCGCGGCTGGCCGGGTGCGGCGCCAAGGTGGTGATGCCGCAGCACGCCAGCCCGGCCCGCATCGCCGCCTGCCGCGAGCTGGGCGCCGAAGTGCTGCTGATGCCCGATGTGCACCAGGCCTTCGCGCGCGGCCGCGAGATCGAGCGCGACGAGGCGCGCACCATGCTGCATCCCTACGAGGGGCCGCTGACGGCGCAGGGCACGGCCACCATCGGCCTGGAACTGATGGCGCAGATCCCGCAACTGGACGCAGTGGTGGTGCCGGTGGGCGGCGGCGGCCTGTGCGCCGGCATCGCCGCCGCCGTCAAGCAGGTCAACCCTGCCTGCGCCGTGTACGGCGTGGAGCCCTACGGCGCCGATGCGCTGTACCGCAGCTTTGCCTCGGGCGTGCCGGAGGCCTTGGAGCGGGTCGACACCGTGGCCGACAGCCTGGGGGCGCCATATGCGATGGCCTACAGTTTCGGCGTGTGCCGGCGCTTTGTCGACGAGGTGGTGCGGGTCAGCGACGACGAGATCTGCCTGGCGATGCTGCACCTGTTCCGCGACGCCAAGCTGGTGGCCGAACCGGCGGCGGCGGTGGCCACTGCCGCGTTGTTCGGGCCGCTGCGCGGGCGGCTGGCCGGCAAGCGCGTGGCGCTGCTGGTGTGCGGCTCGAACATCGATCCGGTGCGCTTCGCCGAGCTGCTGGCGCGGGGCGCGCGCGTCCGCAGCGCCGGGCTTGACGCGGCGGCACATGGTTTGAGCGCAGGCAGCGTACAATGATCACTTCATTGCCGTAATCATTGAGCCATATGTTGAAAGTCGATCTGCACTGCCATTCCAATGTTTCCGACGGCGTCCTCGCGCCGGCCGCCGTGGCGCAGCACGCGCGCAAGGCGGGGGTGGACGTGTGGGCCTTGACCGATCATGACGAAGTGGGCGGCATCGCCGCCGCCCGTACCGCCGCCCAGGAGCAGGGCATGCGCTTCGTCACAGGGGTGGAGATTTCCATCACCTGGGCCAACGAAACCGTGCACATCGTCGGCCTGCAGATCGACGAGCACAATACCGGGCTGGTCGAGGGCCTGGCCCGCACCCGTTCCGGCCGCGACAACCGTGGCCGCGAAATAGCCCATCAGCTGGCCAAGGCCGGGATACCGGATGCCTACGAGGGCGCGCTCAAGTACGTCGGCAATCCCGACTTGATGTCGCGCACCCACTTTGCGCGCTACCTGGTGGAAGTGGGCGCCTGCGCCAACATTCCCGAAGTGTTCAAGAAATACCTGTCCGAAGGCAAGCCGGGCTACGTGCCGCACTGCTGGGCCACGCTGGCCGACTCGGTCAACTGGATACGCGGCGCCGGCGGCGTCGCCGTGATCGCCCACCCGGGCCGCTACAAGTTCAGCCAACTGGCCCAGGGCCAGCTGTTCGACGAGTTCAAGCAGCTGGGCGGCACGGCGATCGAGGTCGTCACCGGCAGCCACACGCCGGACCAGTACGCGGTCTACGCGCAGCTGGCCAACAGCTACGGCTTCCTGGCCTCGCGCGGCACGGATTTCCATGCACCGGGCGAGTCCCGCGTCGATTTCGCGCTGCTGCCGCCGCTGCCGGCTAATGTCACACCCGTCTGGCACGACTGGTTTTAAGCGGTAAATGTCGACGGTAGATGCGCGCGCCGATTACCGGCGCGATGTAAGAGCTTGTATCTTGAATTTGCGTTCGCACGGTCATACCTTATGATTTGGGCAAATTTTTTGCCTGTACCGGAGACCTTCCCATGAAACGCATCATCCTGTTTATCGCCACCAACCTCGCCGTGATGTTGGTGCTGTCCATCGTCCTGTCGCTGCTGGGCATAGGCCGTCCGGGATCGGGCAGCACGCTGCAGCTGGGCAGCCTGCTGGCGTTTTCGCTGGTGGTGGGCTTTACCGGCGCGATCTTCTCGCTGCTGATCAGCAAGCCGATGGCCAAGTGGTCGACCGGCGCCCGCGTGATCGCCGCGCCGTCGTCGTCGACCGAGCTGTGGCTGGTCAACACCGTCAAGGCGCTGTCCGAGCGCGCCGGCATCGGCATGCCGGAAGTGGCGGTCTACGACGGCGAGCCGAACGCCTTCGCCACCGGCGCCTTCAAGAACTCGGCGCTGGTGGCGGTGTCCACCGGCCTGCTGGAAAACATGAACCGCGACGAGGTCGAAGCCGTGCTGGGCCACGAAGTCGCCCACATCGCCAACGGCGACATGGTGACGATGACCCTGATCCAGGGCGTGGTGAATACCTTCGTGGTGTTCCTGGCGCGGGTGGTGGGTTTCTTCGTCGACAACATGCTGCTGAAGAATAACGACAACGAGCGTCGTGGCCCCGGCATCGGCTACATGGTGACGGTGTTCGTGTGCGAGATCATCTTCGGCCTGGCCGCCTCGCTGATCGTGGCCTGGTTCTCGCGCCAGCGCGAATTCCGCGCCGACGCCGGTTCCGCCAAGCTGCTGGGCAGCAGCGTGCCGATGCAGCACGCGCTGGCCCGCCTGAACGGCATGGAGCCGGGCGCCTTGCCGCAGTCGATCGCGGCGGCCGGCATCACCGGCGCCGGTGGCTGGGGCGCGCTGTTTTCGACCCATCCGCCGTTCGAACAGCGTATTGCCGCCCTGCGTAGCGTACAATCCTAAGCGTTATCAACAGCGGCCGGGAGCATGCCCCGGCAGCGGCCATATGAGTCAATTTTTCCAGGTCCATCCCGTCAATCCGCAGCCGCGCCTGATCAAGCAGGCGGCGCAGATCGTGCACGACGGCGGCATCGTCGCCGTGCCGACGGATTCCTGCTACGCCCTGGTCTGCCATCTGGATGACAAGGCCGCCGTCGAGCGGCTGCGGCGCATCCGCGGCATCGATGAAAAACACCACCTGACCCTGCTGTGCCGCGACCTGAGCGAGATCGGCGTCTATGCGCGGGTCGACAATCGCCAGTTCCGCCTGTTGAAGGCGGCCACGCCGGGCCCGTTCACCTTCATCCTGGAGGCGACCAAGTGCGTGCCGCGCCGCCTCAGCCACCCGTCGCGCAAGACCATCGGCCTGCGGGTGCCCGAGGACGCCATCGTCCACGCGTTGTTGGAAGAATTGCAACAGCCGCTGCTGGGCACGACGCTGATCATGCCGGGCGAGGAAGATGCGCTCAATGACGCCGACACCATCTGCGAGCGCCTCGGCAAGCAGATCGAGCTGGTCATCGACGGCGGCGCCTGCAGCATGGAACCCACCACGGTGATCGACCTCAGCGGTTCGGGCGCCGAGCTGGTGCGCCAGGGCAGGGGCGATGCGGCCATGTTCGGCCTGTAAGTCCGGCCTAAGCCTGGTCTGTCATTGTCAGGCATTCAACAGGGCAAGTGCGCCGGCCCCTGACGGCGCAGCAAGTGGCTTACCCGGCCTCTGGTAAAATCCCCCTCATGAACGAAACCGACAGTATTATCCAGACCATCACGGTCTACCTGATCCCTGTTCTTTTTGCAATTTCCCTGCACGAAGCCGCACACGGATACGTCGCCCGCTATTTCGGCGACCCCACCGCAGCCAACGAAGGGCGCCTGAGCCTCAATCCGCTGCGCCACATCGATCCTTTCGGCACCATCATCCTGCCGCTGATCCTGAGCCTGCTGCACCTGCCTGCGCTCGGCTACGCCAAGCCGGTGCCGGTCGATTTCGGCCGCCTGCGCAATCCGAAGAAGCAGATGGCGCTGGTGGCGGCCGCCGGTCCGGCGGCCAACTTCGCCATGGGCCTGGGCTGGATGGCGCTGTGGGTGGTGATGATCCAGGCGCTGGGCATGCCGCCGGATGACTTCTTCGTCAAGATGGCCGAGGCGGGCTACGCTGTAAACTCGGCGATGTGCATCTTCAACCTGATACCGTTGCCACCGCTCGATGGCGGCCGCATCGTCACCGGCATCCTGCCCATGCCGTTGGCGCGCAAGTACGCACAGATCGAGCGCTACGGCATGTATGTGTTCATCGGCCTGATCCTGATGATGCAGTTCGGCCTGCTGACCGGCTTCCTGGTTGGCGGCATGCACGTCTTGCAAAGCATCTTCTATGTGCTGTTGTACCCCCTTATTTTCATTCTGAGCTGAGCCCGACTATGTATCCCGATCGTGTTGTATCCGGCATGCGCCCCACCGGCGCCATGCACCTGGGCCACTACCACGGCGCCTTGAAGAACTGGATCAAGATGCAGTCCGAGTTGCCATGCCTGTTCTTCGTGGCCGACTGGCACGCGCTGACCACGCACTACGACGACCCGACCGTTATCGAGCGCAGCACCTGGGACATGCTGGTCGACTGGCTGGCCGCCGGCATCGATCCGTCGCAGTCCACGCTGTTCATCCAGTCGCGCGTGCCGGAACATGCCGAGCTGCACCTGCTGCTGTCGATGGCCACGCCGCTGGGCTGGCTGGAGCGCGTGCCGACCTACAAGGACCAGATCGAGAACCTGGCCAATAAAGACCTGGCCACCTACGGCTTCCTCGGCTACCCGCTGCTGCAGGCCGCCGACGTGCTGATCTACCGCGCCAGCCAGGTGCCGGTGGGCGACGACCAGGTGCCGCATATCGAGATGATGCGCGAAATTGCGCGCCGTTTTAATCACTTGTACGGCAAGGAAAAAGGCTTCGAAGAGAAGGCGCAGGACGCGGTGAAAAAGCTGGGCAGCAAGCGCGCCAAGCTCTACAACGAGCTGCGCACCGAATACCAGCAGGACGGCAAGGAAGAGGCGCTGGAACAAGCCAAGGCCATGCTGGACGACGCCCAGAGCTTGTCGATGGGCGACCGCGAGCGCCTGTTCGGCTACCTGGAAGGCAGCCGCAAGCTGATCCTGGTCGAGCCGCAAGCCCGCCTGACGGCCGCCTCGCGCCTGCCGGGCCTGGATGGCCGCAAGATGTCCAAGAGCTATGGCAACTCGATCGCGCTGCGCGAAGACAAGGCCTCGGTCGAAAAGAAGATCCGCACCATGCCGACCGATCCGGCCCGCGTGCGCCGCACCGACGCCGGCGATCCGGCCCGTTGCCCGGTCTGGCAGTTCCATCAGGTGTATTCCGACAACGCTACCCAGGAATGGGTGGTAAAAGGATGTAAATCCGCCGGCATCGGTTGCATCGAATGCAAGCAGCCGGTGATCGACGCCATCGTCAAGGAGCAGGAGCCTATGCACGAGCGCGCCCAGCAGTATCTGGACGACCCGTCGCTGGTGCGCGCCATCGTCGCCGACGGCAATGATGCGGCCCGCAAGCTGGCGCTGGAAACCATGCGCGACGTGCGCGAAGCGATGGGGCTGGCCTACTCATGAGCGACGCTGTGAACACCCCCGTCTCATCCTGGGTGCAGCGCTATGCGCCGCTGATCCCCGGCGGCGAAGTGCTGGACCTGGCCTGCGGCAGCGGCCGCCATTCGCGCCATCTGGCCTCGCTGGGCCACGCCGTGGTGGCGGTGGACCGCGACGCCGAGGCGCTGGCCGCCGCGGCCGGCCCGGAAATCACCACCAGCGCCATCGACCTGGAAGAGGCGGGCGCCGCCTGGCCCTTTGGTCCCGATCGATTTGCCGGCATCGTGGTCACAAACTACCTGCATCGCCCGCTAATCGCCGACATGTTGACCAGCCTGGCGCCGAATGGCGTGCTGATCTATGAAACCTTCGCGGACGGTAACGCCCAGTTCGGCAAACCATCGAATCCGGCCTTTCTGCTACAGGCGGGCGAGTTGCTAGAACTGGCGCGCGCCCACAGTTTGCGCGTGGTGGCCTTCGAAGACGGCGTCATCGATACGCCGAAAGCTGCCATGGTGCAACGTCTGTGCGCCGTGAAGCCTGATTTTCCCCGCGTGGCGGCACTTTTACCGCCATTTTGACGGCCGATTTGTCGCCCCGAATGCACCATATCGGCGGCCTATCGTCTACAATCGTTGTTTTAATACTTTATGCAGTGGTTTCCTATGATTAAGGGCAGCATAGTAGCAATCGTCACCCCGATGAACGCAGACGGCAGTCTGGACTTCGAGGGTCTGAATCAGCTGATCGACTGGCACATCGCCGAAGGTACGGACAGCATCGTCATCGCCGGCACCACCGGCGAATCGGCCACGGTGAGCGTGGAAGAGCACTGCGCGCTGATCAAGGCGACGGTCGCCCACGCCAAAGGCCGCATCCCGATCATCGCCGGCGCCGGCGCCAACTCGACCGCCGAGGCGATCAAGCTGACCCGTTTTGCCAAGGAAGCCGGTGCCGACGCCACGCTGCAAGTGGTTCCGTACTACAACCGTCCCACCCAGGAAGGCATGTACCAGCACTTCAAGGCCATCGCCGAAGCGGTGGACCTGCCGGTGATCCTGTACAACGTGCCGGGCCGTACCGTTGCCGACATGAGCAACGAGACCATCCTGCGCCTGGCGCACATCCCGAACATCGTCGGCGTCAAAGATGCGACCGGCAACATCGGCCGCGGCTACGACCTGCTGCGCCTTGCGCCGAAATCGTTCGCCGTGTACTCGGGCGACGATCCGACCGCGATGGCGCTGATGCTGGCCGGCGGCGCCGGCAACATCTCCGTCACCGCCAACGTCGCCCCGCGCGACATGGCCGACATGTGCGAAGCGGCGATCGCCGGCAATATCGCCAAGGCAGTGGAACTGAACAATAAAATGTTCCCGCTGCATCAAAAACTGTTCATCGAGCCGAATCCGGTGCCGGTCAAATGGGCGCTGGCGGAAATGGGCAAAATGCCAGCCGGCATCCGTCTGCCGCTGGTGCCGCTGGCGGCCGACTGCCACGAAGCGGTGCGCGCGGCCCTGCGAGAAGCCGGCGTGCTGTAAAAACCTTAGCAACAAGCCCCGACCTCGGTTCGGATCAACCCTGATTTGCTGCTTTTCAGCTTCTTAAACAGTAACGACATGACTATTCGCAAGACAGCTTCTATTTCCTCGCAGCGCGCCGTCGTAGTAGGCGCATTGATGGCCAGTTTGACCGGTTGCGGCATGATCAGCTCCGTTGTCGGTAATGATAAAGTGGACTACAAGTCCGCCAAGAAGGCCAGCACGCTGGACGTGCCGCCGGATCTGACGCAATTGCAGAAAGATAACCGCTACTCGCTGCCGGATTCGAACAACGGCGTCGCCACCGCTTCCGGCTACAACGCCTCCAAGGGCATCGTCGCCGGTCCTGGCGCCATCGTGCCAGGCACGCCTGCCGCCGGTACCGTGGTGCCGACCAGCATCAACGATATCAAGGTCGAGCGCGACGGCAACCAGCGCTGGCTGGTGATCAAGCAGACGCCCGAGCAACTGTGGCCGCAGCTGAAGCAGTTCTGGGAAGACTCGGGCTTCGTGCTGGCCAAGGAAAACGCCACCGCCGGCACCATGGAAACCGAGTGGAACGAGAACCGCGCGAAGATACCGCAAGACTTCATCCGCAACACCATCGGCAAGGTCTTCGACTCGGTTTATTCGAGCGGCGAGCGCGACAAGTTCCGCACCCGCATCGAACGCCGCGCCGACGGCGCCAGCGAGATCTACGTCAGCCATCGCGGCGCGCAGGAAGTTGTCACCGGCGCCCAGAAGGAATCGACCACCTGGACCCCGCGTCCTAACGATCCGGGCCTGGAAGCCGAATTCCTGGCGCGCCTGATGACCAAGCTGGGCAACGGCGCCGAAGTAGCGCAAGCCAAGACCGCCGTCGACGGTGCGATTGTGCAACCGCAGCATGCATCGCTGGTGGGCGCAGGCGCCGAGCGCGCCGTGCAGGTGGACGAGGGCTTCGACCGCGCCTGGCGCCGTGTCGGCCTGGCGCTGGACCGCGCCGGCTTCACCGTGGAAGACCGTGACCGCACGCAAGGTACTTACTTCGTCCGCTACGTTGACGATACGACGGAAACCAAGGGCTTCTTCGGCAAGTTGTTCAGCTGGGGTTCGTCGTCGGAAGCCGATAAGGAAGCGCAGCGCTATCGTATTTCGGTGAAAGCCGGCGCGGGTAATAGCAGCACCGTTACCGTGTTGAGCAATAGCGGCAAGGCGGAAGCATCGCCGGTCGCCGATAAGATCCTGACGCTGCTGCACGAGCAACTGAAGTAATCGGCCCTTTATTAGGCCCCAATAAAAAAACCGGCTTTGGCCGGTTTTTTTATATCTGCATCTACATGGTTCTTTCCATTTGGATGCAAAAGCTTGGGACGAAAAAAAACCCGCTTGCACTGAGCGCGATCTTGATCGCGTTCAGGCCAGCGGGTTTTCCGCAAGCTGATTACTTCGAAGCAGCAGGAGCAGCCGAAGCGGCTGGAGCAGCAGCAGCGTCCGAAGCGGCAGGAGCAGCAGCGGCTGGAGCAGCAGCGTCAGCAGCTGGTGCTGGTGCTGGAGCAGCAGCTGGAGCAGCGGCTTCTGGAGCAGCTACTGGAGCTGGGGTCACGGTGGTGGTTTCTTCTTTTTTGGAGCAAGCAGCCAGAGCAACAGCCAGCAGGGAAACGATCAGCAGGGATTTTTTCATGGGGTTTTCCTTAATTAATTCAAAATTAAACACAATTGTTGCGATTAATAATTACCGGTAATTATCGCTCATTAGGTCGTCTTCGAAGGCTTTCGTACCTAGAATGGTGCCTGCCAGACAACGGAAACTTCCTAACCGAATATTATAGCGATTTTTAGTGCGTCGCAATAGGACAAACAGCCGTTTTCACTACTATTTTGCGATATCGCAACATTTCGGTTTCGACTCTACTTTAGCAGAGTTTGCACGAAATACCAGTGTTCGCATCGAACACCGGCATTTTACCTTGAACTGACTCATAATCCAGTTGAGTTTGCGTACAATCCGGGCGCTGACTCCAACCAAATTGTAATAAAACGTTCGGCACTGGTTTGGGTATCTTCCGGCCCGTCAAAAACCGCTTCGCCACGGAAATGATCGGCATGAAAGCGGCGCACAATATGGCGGTCGTCGGCGATGCAGAATGAGTCCGTCAGCTGGCGCAATTGCTGGCTGGTACGGCGTACCTCCACCAGGTGGCCGTAGTCCTTGATCAGGCGCAGGAAGCGGGGCGCGTCGCGCTCGACGGCGCGGCCCTCGTGCGCCGCCAGTTGCAGGCGGCCGCCGTTTTTCAGGTAGTGCCGCAGCTGGGCGTCGGTGGAACTGGCGCCCAGTTCCCAGATGTGGAAATCCGGGTCGAACATGGTCAGCGTATGCTCGGCGCGGGCGATGCAGCTGGACAGGTGCTGGAGAAATTCCGCCCTGGTGGTGAATGGAAAACTCTGCCGTTCCATGCTGCTTCCCCCGTGGTTAGCCCAACTCGATCCAGCCGTCCTGATACCAAGTGTATAACGCGTCCATGACATCGTCCGAGGCCGCCGCCAGCGCCGCGCCGTCCAGCGCGCGATCGTTGGCCAGCACCTCCAGCGTGATCTTGTCGGCGCGGCTGACGCCGAACGATTCGCCGTTGATGAACACATGTTTGCCGCGGTACAGCATTTGCGTCTTGCGCGACAGCGACAAGCCTTTTTTCGCCGCGCTTTCGCCGAACTTGCCGAACGTCAGCGGCTTGGCCGGGCCGGTGAAGAACACATTGTGCTTAGGCTCGGACATGTACTCGCCCAGGAAGATGGTGATGTCTTCCTCGGTGAAGCTGACCTTGTTGATTTCCTCGGCGATCGTGTTCAGCATGTGGCGCGGGATTTCCGCCGGCTTGGAGGTCGCCTCCAGCTCCGGATCGCCGTAGCGGCCCGGCAGGTCGATCGAATCGGCCATGAACTGCAGGAAGGCTTCGCCCAGCTCCTGATAGGACGGCGAGCGGAAGCCGATCGAGTAGGTCTGGCAATCGCCGATGGCGATGCCGTCGTGCGCGTAGTGCGGCGGCAGGTACAGCATGTCGCCCGGGTTCAGCACGAACTCCTCGTTCGGCTTGAAATTGGCCAGTATCTTCAGCGGCAAGCCTTCAACCAGCGTCAAGTCCTTCTGCGGGCCGATGCTCCAGCGGCGCTGGCCCTGGGCCTGCAGCAGGAACACATCGTAGGAATCGAAGTGCGGACCGACGCCGCCGCCATCGGTGGCGAAGCTGACCATCAGGTCGTCCAGGCGGGCATCGGGAATGAAGCGGAACTGGCGCAGCAGCGCATCGGCCTTGGCGTCGAACAGGTTGACGCCCTGGACCAGCATGGTCCATTCCTTCTGGTCCATAGGCGGCAGGCTTTCCAGCGGGCCGTGCTGCATATTCCACTGGCCGTCGACGTTCGTCACCAGGCGCGATTCCGCGTGGTTGGTCGAGGCCAGCTTGGTCAGCGCCTCCATGCTCAGCAAAGGCTTGAATCCGGGGATGGCGTTGCGGATCAGCAGGGGCTTCTTGTGCCAGTAGTCGCGCAGGAACTGCGCCGGCGTGATATCGCCGAGGAGAGGTAATTTTTTCATGCGCTCATTATAACCATCGCCGCGCCGATTGTCGGGCTGGCGGCGGTCCGGCAGGCGATCCAAGGTATAATTCCGGGGCTTATATACAGAAAGGAATTACAAAATGAAGATTGCCAAGAACACGGTCGTGACTGTGAATTACAAGCTGTCCGATGCCCAGGACAATCTGATCGAAGACGGCCGTCAGCCCATGGTTTACCTGCACGGCGGCTACGAGAACACGCTGCCTAAAATTGAAGAAGAGCTGGATGGCAAGGAAGTCGGCTATTCGTCGATCATCCAGATCGAGCCGGAAGATGCGTTCGGCGACTACGACGCCACGCTGGTCAAGGTCGAGCCGCGCAACCGCCTGCCAGAGCCGCTGGAAGTGGGCATGCAGTTCGAAGGCATGCCGGACGGCGACGATGGCGAAGAAGCGATGATCTTCACCGTCACCGATATCGCTGACGACAAAGTGGTCCTGGACGGCAATCACCCGCTGGCCGGCATGGCGCTGCGCTTCTCGCTGAGCGTTGCCGACGTGCGTGAAGCGTCGGAAGAAGAAATCGCCCACGGCCACGTGCACGGCGCCCACGGCCACCACCACGGTGACGAGGACGACGAAGGCGAAGACGGCGATCACGTCGCCATCCACCCGATTCACTAAGTGAATTAAGGCGTCGCCTCGGCGCTGCCGCCCTTGAGCGTGAACAGGGCGGCGGTGCCGGGGGCGACGCGCACCTCGGCCCATTCGGCGGCCAGGCTCAGATGTCCCACATTGCCGCGCCAGACGATGGCCGGTTCGGTCCCCGCGCCGCTCTGCGTATCGACCAGCAGCACCTTCCCTTTGAATTTTTCCGCCATCGCCCGTATCTGCCGGCGCGGTTCGGCGAAGCCGTCCTGTTTCGACTGAAAACTCGGCAGCAGCGAGAAGCCTTGCTCCGCCTGCACGCCGACATCGCCGTCCGAGAACAGCACCAGTCCCTGCATCTTCTGCCGCTCCGCCAGCGTAAACAGGCGGTGCAGCCAGGCGCGGTTGGCCACCAGGCGGTCTTCGTACTCGCTGTTGCGGCCAGCCTCGGCGCGGAAGTGGTTGTTATTGGCCGGCAGGTTGATGGTGGCGAACAGCACCTTGCCGTACTCCCAGTGCGCGTTCTCGGCGTAGCTGCGGAACTTGGCGCTGGCCGACAAGCGCGTCAGCGGCAGGCGGCGTTCGCCCAGCGATTCGCCGTCGGCGTAGAACAGTTCGCGCAGGCGGTTCAGGCGCTCGATGGCGTTCGAGCGGCCGACGGAATTGACGCACGCGCTCCAGTCGCTGCCGGCCAGCGACACGATCATCGGCGGCGCCGCCTCGTTGAGCAGCGCGCGGCGCTGGGCGTACAGCCTGTCGCTGCAAGGCTCGGTGCTGGCCTTGATGCCGGTGGCGACGATGAAGGCGGGCGCGATCAGCGTGGCGTCGGCGATGGCGCGCTTGAGCACCGATTCATCCGGCCCGCTCTTGAAGGAGTGGCCGATCACGCCGAACTGGAAGCCGCGCACCGCCGGCTGCACGGCCTGCGCCGGGCCGGCCATCAACGCCGTCAACGCCGTCAGCGCTGACAGGCCAACGGCCATGGCAAAACCGTGGGCGCGCTGCCGCATCATGCCTGGGCCGTCTCCGTCAGGCGCTTGAGTTGGTACAGGCGATCCAGCGCTTCGCGCGGCGTCAGCGCGTCCGGATCGAGATCGTCGAGCGCATCGAACAGTTCGCGCATCGCCGGGCTGGTGGCGGCGGGCGCGCTGTGCGCCGGCGCCGCCAGTTCCTCATCGTCGGCATCGGCGGTCGGCGCGGCGAACAGGTCCAGCTGCGGCGTGGCGTCCAGCGCCTGCGCCTCCAGGCGGGCCAGGTGCTTGCGCGCGGCCTTGATCACCGGCTGCGGCACGCCGGCCAGCTGCGCCACCTGCAAGCCGTAGCTCTGCGAGGCCGGGCCGTCCTGCACCGCGTGCAGGAACACGATGCTGTCCTTGTGCTCGACCGCCGACAGGTGGACGTTGGCCGCCGTCGGATGGCTCTCAGGCAGCTGCGTCAGTTCGAAGTAGTGGGTGGCGAACAGCGAGAAGCTGCGGCTGGTGTCGATCAGGTGGCGCGCGATCGCCCACGCCAGCGCCAGGCCGTCGAAGGTCGAGGTGCCGCGGCCCACTTCATCCATCAGCACCAGCGAATGCTCGGTGGCGCCGTTGAGGATCGCGGCCGATTCGGTCATCTCCACCATGAAGGTCGAGCGGCCGCCGGCCAGGTCGTCGGTGGCGCCGATGCGGGTGAAGATGCGGTCGATCGGGCCGATGGTCGCGCTGGTGGCGGGCACGTAGCTGCCCACGTAGGCCAGCAGCGTGATCAGCGCCACCTGGCGCATGAAGGTCGATTTACCGCCCATGTTGGGACCGGTGATCAGCAGCAGGCGACGGTCTTCGACGAAGCGGCAGTCGTTGGCGATGAAGCGTTCGATCTGGTTCTCCACCACCGGATGGCGGCCTTCGGCGATGTTGATGCAGGGCGTGTCCACCAGCTGCGGCGCGCACCAGTTGTGGCGCAGCGCATGGTCGGTCAGCGAAGTCAGCGCGTCCAGCTGGGCCAGCGCCTTCGAGATGGTTTGCAGGCTGCCGATGAACGGCGCCAGGTCGGCCAGCAGCTGGTCGTACAGCATCTTCTCGCGCGCCAGCGCCTTGTCCTGCGCCGACAGCGCCTTGTCCTCGAAGGCCTTCAGTTCCGGCGTGATGTAGCGTTCGGCGTTCTTCAGCGTCTGGCGGCGGCGGTAGTCGTCCGGCACCTTGGTGGTCTGGCCGTGCGTGACTTCGATGTAGAAGCCGTGCACCTTGTTGTACTCCACGCGCAGGTTGGCGATGCCGGTGCGGGCGCGTTCTCGCGTCTCCAGGTCGACCAGGAACTGGCCGGCGTTTTCGGACAGCGCGCGCAGTTCGTCGAGCTCCGCGTCGAAGCCGCGTGCGAACACGCCGCCGTCGCGCACCATCGCTGCCGGCTCCAGCGCCACAGCGCGTTGCAGCAGATCGAGGCAGGCTTCGGGCGTGGCCATGTCGGCGTGGATGGCGGCCAGCAGGCCGTCGGTGTCGGTCAGCGCGCGCTGCATCGCGTGGCGCAGGGCAGGCAGCTGCTGCACGCCGTCGCGCAGGCTGGCGAGGTCGCGCGGGCGCGCCGACAGCAGCGCGATGCGGGTGGTGATGCGTTCGATATCCGGCACCTGCGCCAGCGTATGCGACAGCGTGCCGGTGGCGTCGGCCTGGCCCAGCGCGGCGATGGCTTCGTGGCGCGAGCGGGCGATGGCCTGGTCGCGGCGCGCGTGGTGCAGCCAGTGGCGCAGCAGGCGCGAACCCATCGCGGTGCGGCAGTGGTCCAGCAGCGAGAACAGGGTAGGGGATTCCTGGCCGCGTATGGTCTCGGTCAGTTCCAGGTTGCGGCGGGTGGCGGCATCGAGGCCGATGAATTCGTTTTCGGTTTCGGTGGCCAGCGAGCGCACGTGCTGCAGGCCGCGTCCCTGCGTCGACTGCGCGTAGCGCAGCAGCGCGCCGGCCGCGCCGAACGCGGCGCCCAGGCCGTCGGCGCCGAAGCCGGTCAGCGTCGCCACGCCCAGCTGGTCGAGCAGCGCCTTGTGGCCGCCGACGACGTCGAAGTGCCAGTCCGGTACCCGGTTGACGTGGCAGCTCAGGGTATCTTCGAACAGGTCGGCGTTATCGCCGCGCAGCACCTCGGCCGGCGCGATGCGCTCCAGCTCCTGCTGCATGCGGGCGGTGACGGTGCGGCTGTCGCCGGAGAACTCCATCAGCTTCAGCGCGCCGGAAGCCAGCGACAGCCACGCCAGGCCAGCGGTGGCGACCTTGCGCTGGCTGATGATGCACATCGCCAGCAGCGGACGTTCGGCTTTTTCCGGCAGCAGGTCGGCGTCGGTCAGCGTGCCCGGCGTTACCACGCGCATCACCTTGCGCTCGACCGGACCTTTGCTGGTGGCCGGGTCGCCGATCTGTTCGCAGATCGCGCACGATTCGCCGATCTTGACCAGCTTGGCCAGATAGCCTTCGAGCGAATGGAAAGGCACGCCGCACATCTTGATCGGCTGGCCGCCCGAACTGCCGCGAGCGGTCAGTGTGATGCCCAGCACGCGCGCCGCCTTTTCCGCATCCGAGTGGAACAGCTCATAGAAATCGCCCATGCGGTAGAACACCAGCATGTCCGGGTACTCGGCCTTGATGGCGAGGTACTGGGCCATCATCGGGGTGACTTTTTCGGTGGGGCTGTTCTTGACGGCGGCGGCGTTGATTTCGTTCGGGACGGTGGTCATTGGTTCTTTTTCGGCGATGCGTGAGTCTGGTTTTGCGGCGGCTCAACCAGCCCCCGCGCGTAACCTGTCATTTTACCGCTTTCGGCTGTGCTACTGGTGAAAACACACTGCCGCTGTGGGGGAGTACACTGGATTAATCCAAATGAGCGTCGAAGACTCGTTGAGAACTGCAGTTGAGGAAGCCCGCGCAGGCAGGGACGGCCTTTTGGAGTATGGGTTTAATACATCGGAAGGTGAGGTAGCGGTTTTGGCAGATGTCGTTTTGGAAAATGATACGATCATCTGCAGAAACCTTTGCATCTATGCGGCGTCCGACCCTCCCGGCATAAAAAAATCGACAATTGCGAGAGAGTTGCTGTCTGAGTTACGAGCGTTGCTGAAGGCTGGCAATGTCCTTGGATATGAGGCAATGACGGTGCAAGGAAAGCGCACTGCCGGTAGTAGTTCTGCCAATGTAGGAAAGATTGTAGATATCAGACGTCGGAGGAAGAAATGAGTAAATCTGAAATCGGTGTCGAACTCGTAAAAGCGAAGTGGCAACAGGCCAACGATGCTGAACGAGAACAGATCCTGTTGGAGCTAAAGCGGCGAGGGCTGTCTATTACCGACGCAATACTGGCGCTGCGAAACTCAGGATTTTTCTCACTAGGCGAGGCGAAAGAATACATCGCCACCAGCCCGGCGTGGCATGTTGAAGTCGGAAACGGCAAAGTTCTGCATGAGATAGCGTGGCAAGTGCTTGATGATTTCGTAGCCTCCCAACGTGATAAATCACGGCAACCATAGTGCCAACAGGGGGGGGCGTTCAGACAAAGTCATCCATCGCGTAATGGGAGCCGTCGTTCACCCAAGAAAACAGCGATTTGCAGATCGATCGCTCCTTGCCCTTGAATCGCGCTTCAATTCCGCCCACAGCAACTCGTAGGAGGTCTTTATGGGGTTGTTGGGGCTTGGACTCGACACAGGATCCATTGGGCGTCTTGCGAAGCATCCAGAAGGTCTCCTCGTTCATCGCTTGTCCGCGCCGGTCAGGGTTGATTGTGGGTCAGCACGAACACTTGCTTGATCTGGCCACCGGCGCGGACCTCGTCAAAATCGCTTTGATCAGGCTGCTGGCGATGAACAAAATGTCGCTATCAAGGCTCGACACGTGATCGTCGAGGACCACCACGCGGTTCGCGGCGATCGCCTTTTGAGGAACGAGCGGCGCTTGGAGGCATGATGCAGACTTGCTGCTGAATCTACCTGGATCTCTACCCGGCCTGACTGCACCGAACGCCGGCAAACGAAAGTCCGCCCAATCCGCCGCCTTCGCTTTCAGCCACCTTGCAAAACATACAAACCAGAGCTGTGTATTAAAGACAACAGTAATGTTTTGCATTTGTGTCCGAAACGCTCATGTTTCATGTTCATTACAAAAAAATTGTCACGGAACTGTTGTGACAAATAATTAATTAAGCAATACTTTAATTGAAACTTTTGCATGTCTTGTTCGCAACACATGAATGTTTCGCGGAGTATATTTTTTCGTGGAAACGAATGTATTCCAAGTGAAATTGCCGCATGGCGTAGGGAAATACAGGGAAAAGCAGACTTTCGGACCAACAATAAAATTAAGGGTATAGCAGGCATGAAACTTTCAGTGAATCCGTCATCGACTCCCCGCCTCAAAAAGGCCAGGGCAACGCTGCGTCCTACCGCTGGACGCATGTTATTCGCTTTCATGGCACTGGGCTGGACCGTCTCCGGCTCCGCCGCCGTCATCGCCGCCGAGGCGCAGGTCCAGAGCCAGCCTACCGGCGACTTCTGGCAAGACGTCGGCCCCGCCGGCGGCCGCACCGCGCAGGCCGCCAGCACCACGGGGCCGCGCCGCTTCCACGCCGCCAGCCTGAACCGCAACGGCCTGAAGAAGCTGGCGCAATCGGCGCCGCTGGAACGCACCGAGGCCGCCGCCGTCAGCCCGTTGATCATTTCCCTGCCGCACCCGGACGGCGGCTACCAGCGCTTCGCCATCGTCGATTCGCCGATCATGGAAGCCGGCCTCGCCGCCAAGCACCCTGAAATCAAGACCTACGCCGGCAAGGGCATCGACGATCCGAACGCCAGCCTGCGCATGGACATCACGCCGCTGGGCCTGCACGCTTCGGTGCGCACGCCGAAGGGCGCCTGGTATGTCGATCCGCAAACCGCGCTGGACGACAGCGTCTACAACAGCTACCACAGCCGCGACCTGGCCAACAGCCACGGCGCCTTGCGCGAAGCACCGCTGACCGAGGCGCAGATCGCCGTGTCGCAGGGCTTCTACCACGCCGACGACAAGGTCGAAGTGCGCGGCGCCGGCTTCACGCCGGGCGCTTCGGTGACGGTCTCGGTGCGCAACGAAGGCGACACCGGCAGCCGCCAGAGTCTGGTTGTCACCGCCAACGCGGAAGGCGTGATCAACGCCACGCTGGTGGCCGATCCATCGCGCAACCTCGGCGCCTACGAAGTCAGCGCCACCGACGGCACGTCGACCAGCACCGTGTCGTACCACGTGGTGGACGACCAGGCCGCCGCCGCTGCCGCCACCGGCAACCAGCTGCGCACCTATCGCCTGGCGCTGGTGACGGACCCATCCTATGCCACCTATTTCGGCGGCCCTGCCAACGTCACGGCGGCCAAGGTCACGCTGATCAACCGCGTGACCCAGGTCTATGAAGACGAGACCGCGATCCGCCTGATGCTGATCAACGCCACCGACGCGCTGAACCTGGACACCCCGGCGCTCATGACCGGCGCCAACGGGCCGTGCGGCGCCAGCGCCTGCTTCACCGCTTCGCAGTCGGCCAGCTGCGGCAGCGGCACCTTGAGCCGCAACCGCATCGTCGCGGGCCTGCTGGCCGGCGCCGGCAACTTCGATGTCGGCCACATCGCGCTGGGCCTCAACGGCGGCGGCATCGCCAGCCTGGGCGTGGTCGGCAGCAGCAGCAAGGCGCAGGGTTGCACCGGCATTCCCACCCCGGTCGGCGACTTCTACGCGGTCGATTATGTGGCGCACGAGCTGGGCCACCAGTTCGCCGGCAACCACACCTTCAATGGCGTGATCGGCAGTTGCTCGGGCGGCAACCGCAACGACACCACCTCGGTCGAGCCGGGCAGCGGCTCGTCGATCATGGCCTACGCCGGCATTTGCGGCACCGACAACCTGCAAACCCACAGCGACGCCTATTGGTCGCAGCGCAGCTTCGATGAAATCGTCACCTACACCTCGGGTAGCGAAAGCATCGTCAACGAAGTGCAGATGCTGGCCCTGACCAATTTCTCCGGCACCCAGCAGTTCAAGCTGCGCTACAACGGCAACGATTCGGCCGCCATCATCCGTGGCACCAACTTCACCACCGCCGGCGTCAAGGCGGCGATCCAGGGCATCAGCGGCCAGCCTGCCGGCGCCACCGTCACCGTCAGCTCGCTGAGCGACGCTGCCGCCACGATCACCTTCGGCGGCACGCTGGCCGGCACCAACGTCCCGATGCTGCAGCTGGTTAATTGCAGCGGCGGTTGCAGCGGCTATGTCGGCGAGATCACCGTCGGCGGCGCCACCACCCGTCGCGGTTCGCAGTCGGCCACCGGCAATACCGCGCCGGTTGTCAGCGTGCCGGCCGGCTACACCATTCCGGTGCGCACGCCGTTCGCGCTGACCGGCAGCGCCACCGACGGCGAAGGCGACACCCTGACCTATCTGTGGGAACAGAACGACGTCGGCAGCGCCAACGGCACCGGCCTGATCGCGAACGGCAAGACCAACGGTCCGCTGTTCCGCCAGTTCGGCGTGCAGGCCGTGGTCAGCAACGCCGACACCATCAAGTATGGTTCGCCGGGCGAGAACCACGTCAGCACCGATCCGACCCGCGTGTTCCCGGACCTGGCGCAGATCCTGGTCAACAACACCAATGCCGAAACCGGTGCCTGCCCGACCGCCGCCGCCACCCCGACCGCTGCGGATATCGCGTGCTTCTCGGAGTACCTGCCGACCGCCGCCTATGTCGGCAGCGGCGCCAACGCCAATCCGGCCGCGCTGAACTTCCGCCTGACGGTGCGTGACGGCCGTGGCGGCGTGGGCAACGCCAGCACCAAGCTGGTGCTGGCGCCCAACGCCGGTCCCTTCCTGGTGACGTCGCCGAACAGCGCCGTATCGGTGGATGCGGGTTCGACCCAGACCGTGACCTGGAGCGTGGCCAACACCAACGTGGCGCCGGTCAACGCCGCCGACGTGAAGATCACGCTGTCCACCGACGGCGGCAAAACCTATCCGTACACGCTGGCGGAAAGCACCGCCAACAATGGCAGCAAGTCGGTCACGCTGCCGCTGGTGGCCAGCACCACGGCGCGCGTCAAGGTGGCAGCGGTCGGCAATGTGTTCTTCGATGTGTCGAACGCTGACTTCACGATCCGCCTGGTGGGCGACGTCAATGCCGACGGCGCCCTCAATTGCGACGACTATGCCATCGTCAAGGCGTCGCTGGGCAAGCGCACCGGCCAGGCCGGCTTCGATGTCCGCGCCGATCTGAACAAGGATGGCCTGGTGGATGCGCGCGACCTGGCGGTCGTGTCGCAACGCATCGCCGGCGGTTGCCGTCTGTAAGCGTACCTGCTGTCGGCGCCGCCTGATCGCGGCGCCGATGTCGAATCTAAGCCCGATGGGCAAAGGAAAATGAATATGTTGAGTTTGAATAAATGGAAATACCAGGCCGGCGCCGCGCTGCTGGCCGCCGCTTTCGCCGCACCGTCGGCCTACGCCGCCGATCCGTCGCTGAGCATCGTCGCCACGCCGTCGACCGGCGTGGTCGGCTCGACCATCGACCTGGACATCCGCATCGCCGACGTCACGGATTTGTACAGCTACAATTTCTCGCTGCTGTTTAACCCGGCCTACCTGCAAGTGACCGGCGCGAGCGAGGGCGGCTTCCTGGGCACGGGCGGCGGCGCCACCGACTTCGGCGTGGTCGACCTGAACGGCACGCCGGGGCTGGTGTCCTATGTGTACGGCGCGAAGTTCGGCGCCGTGCCCGGCGAGAGCGGCGGCGGCAGCCTGGCGCACCTGAGCTTCAAGGTGATCGGCGCCGGCACCAGCACCCTGAACTTCTCCGACGTCGGCTTCTTTAACTTCGCCGGCAACGACATCGCGCCGCAGTACGGCGCGCTGACGCTGGTGACGACCGCCGTGCCGGAACCGGAAACCTATCTGATGATGGGTGTCGGCCTGATCGGCCTGGCGGCACTGCGCCGCCGTCGCGCCGGCTAAAGCCGCGCAGCGCTGCCGCCACCCTGCGGCGGCAGCGCTTCATACTTCTTCAGCAGTACCGGCAGGCGCTTGCGGCCCTTGCTGCCCATCCAGTTCCACATCGCTTCCACGGCCGCGCCGTGCGAGCCGTAGTAATCCTTGTTGACCATCAACCACAGCGAGTGCGAACTCCACAGCTGTTCCAGCCGCACCAGATCCTTGCCGTGTTCGCGCGCCAGCACCTCGTCCATATCGCCGGGCACGTTCAGCGACATGGCGACGGCGTCGACGCGGTGGCGTTTGAGCTTGTCGAAATTGCGGCGCGCGTCGGCGGCGCCGTCGTCCACGGCCAGGCCGGCCGCGCGCAGCTCGCCGGCAAACGAGACGCCGTGCGAGACGCCCACCCGCCGCTTATGCAGGAAGCCGGGCAGGTCGCGCTCGGCCGCCGCCCGGTCGGCCGCGCGCACGATGATCACCGTGTAGTGCTGCAGGCCGCGCGCCGGATCGGGCTTGCCGTCGGCGTCGCGCGGATAGACCACGGACGGCAGGCCGGCCGGCGGCGAGGCCAGCGCGGTGGCGTCGATCTGGCCGGCGTTCACCGCCAGCAGCAGGCGCGCGGTCGGCAGGCGCACCAGTTCGGTCTTGCAGCCTGCCGCCGCCGCCATTTCGTTCAGCAGGTCGACGGTGGCGCCGGGCGCCGCCGGGATCGTATCCGTGCCGATGAAATAGGGCGGGGCGTTTTGCGAGGTGTAGCCGATGCGCAGCACGCAGGCGTCCGCTCCGGCGCTCAGCAGAACCAGCAGTGAGGTCAGGAAAGGGTGTCTAAGGTTCATAAATTATGAATGATTACTTGCCTTTTGGCTGATTGATAGCCATGAATTTAAATCATATAGTGATTGCACCACCCACCCATTCAGGAGCCTAACATGAACACCAGCACCACGATTCTTCGCCGCACCGTGCTTGCCGCAGCACTGGTTTTGAGCACCGGCCTGGCCGTCGCGGCCGCCGCCCCGATCGACGTCAAGGTCGCCGGTTTCGCCGACAAATACGCGCAAGTCAACGGCGTCAAGCTGCACTACAAGATCGGCGGCCAGGGCAGCCCGGTCGTGCTGCTGCACGGCTACGGCCAGACCGGCCATATGTGGACGCCCGCCATGGCCGAACTGGTCAAGCGCCACACCGTCATCGTGCCCGACCTGCGCGGCGCCGGCGGCTCGGAAAAAGCGGAGAGCGGCTACGACAAGAAGACCATGGCCACCGACATCCATGAACTGGTCAAAGGCATCACCAGAGAGCCCGCCGCCGTGGTCGGCCACGACATCGGCCTGATGGTGGCCTACGGCTACGCAGTCCAGTTCCCGGCCGACACCAGCAAGCTGGTACTGATGGACGCCTTCATTCCCGGCGTCGGCGACTGGCGCAACGCCTTCCCGGCCAAGGCCGTGTGGCACTTCCACTTCTACGGCGACACCCCGCTGGCGCTGGTGAAGGGCCGCGAACGCATCTACTTCGAACACTTCTGGAACGACTTCTCGGCCGATAAAACCAAATCGGTCAAGGAAGCGGACCGCAAGCTGTACACCGCGGCCTATGCCCAGCCGGGCGGCATGCGCGCCGGCTTCGCCTACTTCAGCGACTTCGAACGCGACGCCGCCGACTTCGGCCCGCTGTCGCAGACCAAGCTGACCATGCCGGTGCTGACGCTGGCCGGCCAGTACTCGGCCGGCGAATTCCTCGGCAAGCAGGTCGGCACCGTGGCCACCAATGTGAAGAGCGTCATCGTCCAGGGCTCGGGCCACTGGCTGATCGACGAAGCGCCGGAACAAGTGGTGCCGGCCATCGTGGGCTTCATCGACCAGTAGGCGGTCTGCCGCGCCGGCCGCGGGGCCGGCGCGCGATGCCGGCAATAAAAAATATTTAAAAATATTTTGAAAAGCCTGTCGATTTGGTTTGTGCCGCTTCGTCGTGGAGGTAGAGTGAGCGTTCTCACTCGTTTCAACCCACGTTAAAGGAGAGCACCATGACTGCGAAAGTAGATCCCATCCCGAAAGACATGCACAGCGTCACCCCGCACCTGGTGGTTGACGGCGCGGCGGCCGCCATCGAGTTCTACAAAAAAGCCTTCAGCGCCGTCGAGACCGCGCGCATGGGCGGGCCTGACGGCAAGATCATGCACGCCGCCGTGCGCATCGGCGATTCCCAGGTCATGCTGGTGGACGAGTTCCCCGACTTCGGCAACCTCGGCCCGCTCAAGCTCAAGGGCAGCCCGGTGACGCTGCACATCTACGTGCCCGATGCCGACGCCACCTACGCCCAGGCGATAGACGCCGGCGCCACCGCCAGGATGCCGCCGGCCGACATGTTCTGGGGCGACCGCTACGGCCAGGTCACGGATCCGTTCGGCCACGTCTGGTCGATCGCCACCCACGTCAAGGACATGACGCCGGAAGAAATGGCCGAGGCCATGAAACAGCAGATGCCTAACTGCGGCTAAGGGGAGAACGACATGCGCTTCATGATTATCGTCAAGGCCACCGAGGATTCCGAGGCCGGCAAGATGCCCAGCATCGAGTTGATGACGGCGATGGGCAAGTTCAACGAGGAACTGGTCAACGCCGGCGTGCTGCTGGCGGGCGAGGGCGTGCATCCCAGCTCCAAGGGCGCGCGCATCCGCTACGACGGCGCCACGCGCACCGTCACCGACGGTCCGTTCGCCGAAACCAAGGAACTGATCGCCGGCTTCTGGCTGCTGCAGGTGAAGTCCAAGGAAGAGGCCATCGAATGGATGAAGCGCTGCCCGAATCCGTTCGACGTGCCGTCGGAAATCGAAATCCGCCAGGTGTTCGAGATGGAGGATTTCGGCGAGGTCGCCACGCCGGAGCTGGTCGCGCAGGAAGAGGCCTTGCGCGCCCGCCTGTGATGCTGCTACCTTAGCGGAAAAAAGGAGCATGCGATGGAATTCATGATACTGCGCCGCGCCAACCAGAGCACCGAACGCGGCCAACAGCCGCCGGCGCTGGAGCCGGGAACTTTTCTCAAGCCCAGCACGGAGGCGGTGCGCCTGTTGCGCCGCGGCGGCGAGTGGAGCCAGCTGCACGGGCCGTTCGCGCCCAGGGAGCTGGTGGCCGGCTTCACGCTGATCGAGGCGGCGTCGAAAGAGGATGCGATCGAGCAGGTGCGCTGGTGGCCCTTGTTCGACAGCGGCGCAGTGTATGAAATCCGCGACGCCGGCTGTCCCGGCAACTGCCACGGCTTCGACGAGCGCGGCACGGTGGCGGGCAACATCCCGCGCCGTGACGAGGCGTTGACGCGCTACGTCATCTTCATCCGTTCCGACGCCGGCGCCGAGGCCGACCTGGCGCCGCCGCCGGAAGTGATCGACCGCATGAACGCCTACAACGAGGCCGGCGTGCGGCAGGGCGTGCTGCTGGCGGGCGAGGGCCTCAAGGCCAGCGCCTCGGCCACGCGCGTCCATTTCGCCAATTCGAAAACCTCGGTGGTCGACGGTCCGTTCACCGAAGTGAAGGAACTGATCGCCGGCTACTGGATGGTGCAGGCGGCGTCGCTGGACGAGGCCATCGCCTGGGCCAAGACCTACCCCTATCCGGGCGACGGCGACCTGACGCTGGAGATCCGCGAAGCCTGCGAGCGCATCGCCCACCAGGAGTTCACGCCGGAAATGCGCGCCGCCGAAGAGCGCCTGCGCGCCGAGCTGCTGGAGACGGAGCTGCGCGAAGCGTTCAAGAAAAAAGCCCGTGGCGGATAAGCAGCACAAGGTCGACAAGATCGTCGAGGCGGTGTGGCGGATGGAGTCCGCCAAGATCATCGCCGTGCTGGCGCGCATGTTGCGCGACGTCGGCCAGGCCGAGGAGCTGGCGCAGGATGCGCTGGTGCTGGCGCTGGAGCGCTGGCCCGAAAGCGGCGTGCCGGACCAGCCGGCCGCGTGGCTGACCACGGTCGCCAGGAACCGCGCGCTGGACGTGCTGCGCCGCCGCCAGATGCATCAGGAAAAGGAAGCGGAGCTCACCTACGAAATCGAAGGCGTGCTGCAGGACGCCGCGCCCAATCTCGACGCCGCCGTCGCCGACGCGCTGGAAAACGATATCGGCGACGACCTGCTGCGGCTGGTGTTCGTGGCCTGCCATCCGGTGCTGCCCACCGATGGCCGGGTGGCCTTGACCTTGCGCCTGCTGGGCGGCCTGAGCACCGAGGAAATCGCCCGCGCCTTCCTGGTGCCGGAAGCGACGGTGGCGCAGCGCATCGTGCGCGCCAAGCGCACGCTGGCCGAGGCCAGGGTGCCGTTCGAAGCGCCGCGCGCGCACGAGCTGGTCGAGCGGCTGGCGTCGGTGCTGCAGGTGATCTACCTGATCTACAACGAAGGCTATTCCGCCAGCGCCGGCGCCGACTGGATGCGGCCGGCGCTGTGCGAGGAGGCGCTGCGGCTGGGCCGCATCCTGGCCGCGCTGGCGCCGGACGAGGCGGAGGTGCACGGCCTGGTGGCGCTGATGGAGATCCAGTCCTCGCGCGCCCGCGCCCGCGTCGGCCCGGGCGGCGAGCCCATCCTGCTGCTGGAGCAGGACCGCTCGCGCTGGGACCAGATGCTGATACGGCGCGGCCTGGCCGCATTGGCGCGCGCCGAGCAAACCGGGCGCGGCCTCGGTTCCTATGGCGTGCAGGCGGCCATCGCGGCCTGCCATGCGCGCGCGCTGCGCGCGGCCGACACCGACTGGCAGCGCATCGCCGCGCTGTACGACGCCTTGTCGCAGCTGGCGCCTTCGCCGGTGGTGGAGTTGAACCGCGCGGTGGCGCTGTCCATGGCCTTCGGGCCGGCGGCGGGCCTGGAAGTGGTGGATGGCTTGATGGAGGTGGCGGCGCTGAAGCACTACCATCTGCTGCCCAGCGTGCGTGGCGATTTGCTGGCCAAGCTGGGACGGCACGGCGAGGCCCGCCTCGAATTCGAACGCGCGGCGCAGTTGACGCAGAACGAGCGCGAACGCAGCCTGCTGCTGGCGCGCGCCGCCGCCCAATAAGCAAGCCGGCCGTGGCGCCGGCAGCTATTAATACCAAAACAATACCACTTATAAAATAAATGCGATTCCAGTGCTTTTTAGACAAATAATGGCTTAGTATTCACCTTGTTGGTGCAGAAAATTAAGAATACGCCAATGTTTCCAGTGTGTTTTTGGTACTGGATTGGTACTTGTTTATGGGCAAAAAGGGATCGCATGGTGACGTTAACCAACATCAAGCAGGTGCTGAGCGAGAGCAGCAGCTTGCCGCTGTATCACCAGTTGCAGCGCGCCTTGCGCGAGGCCATCGCCCAGCGCGTGCTGCTGCCGGACGACGCCCTGCCGCCGGAACGCAAGCTGGCCACCGACTTGAACGTGTCGCGGCTGACGGTGCGCAAGGCGCTGGACGGGCTGGTGGCGGAGGGCTTGCTGGTGCGGCGTCCCGGTTCCGGCAACTTCATCAACCACACCCGCATCGAGCAGAATTTTTCCAAGCTCAGCTCATTTTCAGAGGACATGCGCGCGCGCGGCCGGCGGCCCAACAGCACCTGGCTGCACCGCGCCGTCGGCATCGCCACCAGCGAGGAGGCGGCGCGGCTGCGGCTGAGCCCGGGCGAGCAGGTCTACCGTTTCAACCGCATCCGCTATGCCGACGACACGCCGATGTGCCTGGAGTACGCGACCGTGCCCGGCTGCTATCTGCCTTCGCTGGAGGCGGTGGATAAATCGATGTACGAGGCCTTGCACCGCTACGGCCACCGGCCGGTGCGCGCCTTGCAGCGGCTGTCGGCGCTGCTGTTGGATGCCGAGCAGGCGCGGCTGCTGGAGGCGAAGGCGGCCGATGCCGGGCTGGCCGTCGAACGCCTGGGTTTCCTGTCCGACGGCCGGGTGGTGGAGTTTTGCCGCTCGTACTTCCGCGGCGACGCCTACGATTTCGTGGCGGAGCTCAGCTCGGTCTGAAGCTGAAGCCAGCCCAGCGCGTCTTCCCACAGCGGCTGGGCGCTGGCCCGGAAGTAGCCCATGTGGCCGATGGCGCCGATGCCGGCGCGGGCCGGATCGATGTCGGCGGTGGTGACGCTGGCGTTGCGGTAGCCGGCCATGAAGGCGTCGCGCGAGGCCGGCGGCGCCCACAGATCGTCCAGCGCGTTGACCGCCATCACCGGCATGCGCACCCGGTCGTAGCTGCTGCGGATGTCGCCCATCCTGGGATCGTCGAAGAAGTAGCGCGGGAAGCCGCACCAGCGTTTCCACTGGCGGTAGATGGACAGCGGCAAATCCTCGCCCATGCCCAGCTTGCTCCAGGCCAGGTAGCCGTGCCAGCGCGTCAGCAGCGGGCCGGCGATGTGCCAGGTGATCCAGACCTTGACGCGTTCCAGCGGCGGCATCCAGCCGTGCCAGCCGGCGCTGGTGCCGAACAGATAGCAGGCGGCGATCTTGTGCTGGTTGGGCAGCAGGCCGAGCGCGTGGCCGCCGTAGGAATGGCCGATCATCAGCAAGGGCAGCGCCGTGTCGGCCATGTAGTCGACGGCGGCGGCCAGGTCGAGCCGGCCCCAGTCCAGGAAGTCCACGTCGAAGCCCTTCAGCGTGGCCGGGCTGGACAGTCCGATGCCGCGATAGTCCAGCGTCAGCACGCGGTAGCCGCGCGCGGCGGCGAATTCGGCGAAGCGGCGGTAGTAGCCCTGCGGCACGCCGGTGGCGCTGGCGACGATCAGCTGCGCCTTGGCCGCGCCGGCGGCCGGGTAGAGCGTGGCGACGACCGGGTAGCCGTCGGCCGCTGTCAGGGTGAGCTGCTTAGTCATGGGTATTTCCTTGGAGTTGGGTGCGCAGCAGCGGGAACAGGGTGGCGCTGACCAGCTCCATCGGCGCCACGCTGCCGGCCACGCGGGCTTGCAGCAGCGCGCCTTCGTAGGCGGCCACGATCAGCGCGGCCAGGCCGGCGGCGTTGGCGATTTTCCCCGACGCCTGCAAGGCCAGCGCCAGGCGTTCGCGGATGGCGGCGAAGCCGTCGGCCAGCGCCTTGCGGATGGCGACGTCGTCCACTTCCGACTCCAGCGCCACCGTGGCCAGCGGGCAGCCGCGCTGGAAGCCGCTGGCGGCCAGCAGTTGCTGGGCGCGGGCGGTCCACTGCTCAAGCGCGGCCACCGGGTCGGACGCGGCGGGCAGCAGCTTGTCGAGCAGGGCGCACAGTTCGGCCACCTGCTGTTCGATGGCGGCCACGGCCAGTTCGGTCTTACCGCCGGGGAAGTGGTGGTAGAGGCCGCCCTTGGGCGTGTCGGCGGCGGCCAGGATCTCGCTCAGGCCGACGCCGTGCAAGCCCTTGCGTTGCAGCGCGTCGCCCATGGCGCGGATCAGGCGGTCTCGGGTAGGTGGGGTGGTCATGGGTTTACTGTACAGACCGGTCGGTCTGTTGGCAAGCGAAAAAAAACGAAGTCGTTCCCGCGCAGGCGGGAACCCATAGGCCGCGTGCGTGCCGGCTCAGCATGGATTCCCGCGTGCGCGGGAATGACGTGCTTAGGCCAGCGTGGCTTCGAGGATCTTGACCAGCATCTCGATGCCGTCGGCGTCGGTCTGGTCGAAGCGGTTCGGCAGCGGGCTGTCGAGGTCGAACACGCCGACGATCTCGCCGCCGGCGCCGCGCACCGGCACCACCAGCTCCGAGCGCGAGTTGACGTCGCAGGCGATGTGGCCGGGGAATGCATGCACATCCGGCACGACGATGGACTTGCCTTCGACCACGGTGGCGCCGCAGACGCCGCGCCCCTTCTTGATGCGGATGCAGGCCGGCTTGCCCTGGAACGGCCCCAGTACCAGCTCGTCGCCCTTGAGGAAGTAGAAGCCGGCCCAGTTCAAGCCCGGCATGCTGTTGAATACCAGCGAGCTGAAGTTGGCGGTGTTGGCGATCAGGTCGCGCTCGCCGTGCACCAGGCCGGTCAGTTGCGAGCGCAGGTCGTCGAACATGGCGAGCTTGGCTGCGGGAGTGTCGGTGCCGTAGGCGGTGTCGCTGAGGGTGAAAGTCATGGTGTTCTTCTAAGAAAAATATGCCGAGGACGATATGGTAGCCGTTTCCGCGCCGGTACGCTGCCGATCAGCCCAGCGTCTCGGCCGCCAGGCGCCGCAGCACGGCGGCGGCGGGGTGGCCGTCGGCGACGATCAGGCCCAGGCCGGCCGCCAGTTCGTCGCCTTCCTTCAGCTTGCGGTAGGACACGCCGCCGCGGCTGATCGCCGCGAACGAGGCCGGCAGCAGCGCCATGCCCTTGCCGGCCGCCACGTCGCTCAAGAGCACATGATGGTCGTGCGGCTCCAGCAGGAAGCGCGGCGCGAAGCCGTGGCGGCGGAACACCGCGTGGCTGTGGTCGAAGAAGGCCGGCTGGCGCGCGCGTTCGAACCAGTACACCGGCTGGTCTTGCAGGTCGGCCAGCGACAGGCTGCGGCGCTTGGCCAGCGGATGGCGGCTGGCCAGCGCGACCAGCGTCGGCTGCTTGCCCAGCTGGAGCACGGGCAGGTCGAAGGTCTTGGTCGGCAGCGCGATGATGGCCGCGTCCAGCCGCCGCGCGCGCAGGCGGGCCACCAGGCGCGGCGAGGCGTCGAAGACGGTGTCCAGCGCGGCGCCGTCGATGGCGGCCGTGACGCCGTCGGTGAAGGCGCGGAACAGGTCGGACTCCATCGACGACGTCATGCCCAGCCGCAGCCGCGTGGCCGGCTGGCGCGTTTGCAGCGCCTGCTCGGCCTGCTCCAGCAGCGCCAGGATGCGCAGCGCGCGCGGCAGCAGTTCGGCGGCGGCCGGCGTCAGCGCGACGTGCTGGGTGTCGCGCTCGAACAGGCGCGTGCCCAGCCGTTCCTCCAGCTGCCGCACGGCGCGGCTCAGCGGCGGCTGCGTCATGTGCAGCTGTTCGGCGGCCTGGCGGAAGTTCAGGCATTGGGCGACGGCGACGAAGATCTCCAAGGCGTGGGTATCGAGTTTTCTCATGATACCGAAAAGGTATCACGATTTTGCCCATTCCGCGCGCCGCCCATGCTGGCTAGACTCGCCTGCATCGACAAACAAGGAGGTCAGCATGAAAAAATTATCGGGTATCGGTTTGGGCTGCATGGGCATGTCGGAGTTCTACGGTTCCACCGACGACGCCCAATCGCTGGCGACGCTGGAGGCGGCCTACGAGGCCGGCGTCACGCTGTACGACACGGCCGATTCCTACGGCGCCGGCCACAATGAAGCGTTGCTGGGCCGCTTCCTGCGCGGCAAGCGCGAGCATGTCACGCTGGCCACCAAGTTCGGCCTGGTGCGCAAGGCCGGCAGCTACGAGCGCCGCGTCGACAATTCGCCGGCCTACATCCGCGAAGCGTGCGAGGCCTCGCTGCGCCGGCTGAACGTCGAGCATATCGATTTATACTATATGCACCGTTTGAACCTGGCGCAGACGCCGCTGGAGGCCTCGATGGAGGCGCTGGCGCAACTGGTCCGCGAGGGCAAGATCGGCGGCATCGGCCTGAGCGAAGTGTCGCCCGCCACCTTGCGCCGCGCCGCCGCCGTGCATCCGGTGGCGGCCGTGCAAAGCGAGTACTCGCTGTGGACGCGCGACCCGGAGGAAGGAGTGCTACAAGCCTGCCGCGAAGTGGGCGCCGTGTTCTGCGCCTACAGCCCGCTGGGCCGCGGCTTCCTGACCGGGAAGGTGATGCCGTTGGAAGAAGGCGATTTCCGCAGGTTCAGCCCGCGCTTCGCCGGGGACAACCTGGCCGCCAACGAGCGCATCGTCGACATCGTGCGCGAGATCGCCGCCGGCAAGGGGTGCACGCCGGCCCAGCTGGCGCTGGCCTGGCTGCTGGCGCAGGGCGACGATATCGTGCCCATCCCGGGCACCAAGCGCATCCCTTATCTGCTGGAGAACCTGGGCGCGCTGCGCGTGCAACTGAGCGGCGAAGAACTGGCGCGCATCGCCACCGCGCTGCCGCCGGGCATGGCGGCCGGCGACCGCTACCCGGCCGAGGGCATGAAGGGAATCAACTCCTAGCGACTCCTAGCCGTTTTCCGTGACACTCCTACGATAGTTGTAGGCAGCCTCCGATGGCGTGCGCGCGCCGCCCGCGATACTCTGGAGTCGGTGCGCTGCGGTTCGCCCGTCCAGCGATTTGTTGATCATAAAAAACGGATTACCTATGTCAACCAGAAAAAAGAACGCCGTCCTACCGCGTCAGGGAAAGCAGGGAGTACTGTCCAGGGAAGAAAAACCCGTGTCATACGGGCCGCCCAGGGTGTCGCCGTATATCGACGCCATGCTGATGGTCGGCGACGAGCACGTTATCATCAACCAGAAGGTGAACGACAACATAGGATTCATGACGGAATATATCGATACTGTGTGAGCTGGGTGCGTTGGATGACAGATAGGCTTGCCGGCAGGCGCTAGCATCGGACATCGAATTTTGAAAGCAAGCCATGTCCGATATGGTGGTAGTGCGCAAGGAAGGCCTGTACTGTGTTCCAGGCGGTTTTTACATCGATCCATGGCGGCCGGTCGAGCGCGCTGTCATCACGCACGCCCATGGCGACCATGCCCGCGGCGGACACCAGCACTACCTGGCGGCCGCACCGGGCGTGAACGTCATGCGGGCGCGGCTCGGCCCGATCAATGTGGATGGGCTCGCTTACGGCGAACGCGTCACGCACAACGGCGTGACAATATCGCTGCATCCGGCCGGCCATGTGCTGGGCTCGGCACAGGTGCGCATGGAGCACCGGGGCGAGGTATGGGTGGCGTCCGGCGACTACAAGGTCGAAGCGGACGCGACCTGCACCCCGTTCGAGCCCGTGGCTTGCGACACTTTCATTACCGAATCCACGTTCGGCCTGCCGGTCTACCGCTGGCAGCCGGAGCGCGAGGTGTTTGCCGACATCAACGACTGGTGGCGCGCCAACGCCGAGCTGGGCCGCGCCAGCATCCTGCAGTGCTACAGCTTCGGCAAGGCGCAGCGCATCCTCAGCGGGCTGGATCCGTCCATCGGCCCCATCATCTGCCACGGCGCCGTGCAGGCGCTTAATCAAGTCTACCGCGACGAAGGCGTGCGGCTGCCGCCGACCGCGATGGTGGGCGAGGTGGACAAGGAAGCCATCGGCCGCGCCATCGTCATCGCGCCGCCGTCGGCGGCCGGTTCGCCGTGGATCAAGCGCTTCGGCGATTTCAGCGACGCCTTCGCCAGCGGCTGGATGCAGTTGCGCGGCGCGCGCCGGCGGCGCGGCGTCGATCGCGGCTTCGTCCTGTCCGACCACGCCGATTGGCCCGGGCTGATGCAGGCCATCAGCGCTACCGGCGCGCAGCGCGTGATCGTCACGCACGGCTCGATCGCCGTGCTGGTGCGCTGGCTGCAGCAGCAGGGCTTGCAGGCCAGCGGCTTCGATACCGAATATGGCGACGACGAGGCCGACGACGCGCCGGCCGCCGCCGCGCCAGCCGCGCCGGAAGGAGGGGCCGATGCGTGAATTCGCCCGCCTGTACGCCGACCTCGACGAGACCACGTCCACCAGCCGCAAGCTGGCCGCGCTGCAGAACTACTTTGCCAGCGCCGCCCCGGCCGATGCCGCCTGGGCCGTGTATTTCCTGGCCGGCGGCAAGCCGCGCCAGGCGGTGCCGACCAAGCTGCTGCGCCAGTGCGCCATCGAATATTCCGGCCTCGACGACTGGCTGTTCGACGAGTGCTACCACGTCGTCGGCGACCTGGCCGAGACCATCGCCCACATCCTGCCGCCGCCCCGGCACCAGAGCGAGATCGGCCTGGCCGACTGGATCGAGCTGGCGATCGCGCCGTTGCGCGGCGCCGCGCCGGAAGCGATACGCGCCGCGCTGTCGCTGTTCTGGGACCAGCTCGATACGCGCGAGCGCTTCCTGCTGACCAAGCTGATCGGCGGCGGCTTCCGTGTCGGCGTGTCGCGCCTGCTGGTGACGCGCGCGCTGAGCGCCGTCGCCGGCGTCGACAGCAAGCTGCTGGCGCAGCGCCTGATGGGCTGGACCGACGGCGGCGTCAGCCCGACGCCGGCCGGCTTCCTGCAGCTGATCGCCGCCCACGGCGAGGACGACACCGCGCAGCGCGGCGGCCAGCCCTATCCCTTCTTCCTGGCGCATCCGCTGGAACGGGATCCGGCCACGCTGGGCGAGCTGTCGGACTGGCAGGTCGAATGGAAGTACGACGGCATGCGCGCGCAGCTGGTCAGCCGGGGAGGGCAGAACAGCCTGTGGTCGCGCGGCGAAGACCTGATCACCGAACGCTTTCCCGAACTGGCCGCGCTGCGCCTGCCGGACGGCGTGGTGCTCGACGGCGAGATCCTGGTCTGGCATGGCGGCCGCGCGCCGGCGCCGTTTGCCGACCTGCAGAAGCGCATGGGCCGCAAGCAGGTGTCGGCGCGGCTGCTGGGCGAGCTGCCGGCCGTGCTGCTCGCCTACGACCTGCTTGAGTATGAAGGCCGCGACCTGCGCCAGCTGCCGCAGTCCGAGCGCCGCCGCATGCTGGAGCAGTTCATCGCCCGCCAGCCCGGCACGCCGCAACTGCGGCTGGCGCCTGTGATCGTGGCCGACAGCTGGCAGCAGCTGGCGCGGATACGCGAGGAATCGCGCGAGCGCGGCGTCGAAGGCATGATGCTCAAGGCCCGCGATGCGCAGTACGGCGTGGGCCGCACCAAGAGCGGCGGCACCTGGTGGAAGTGGAAGATCGATCCGTACAGCGTGGACGCGGTGCTGATCTACGCGCAGAGCGGCCATGGACGGCGCGCCGCGCTGTACACCGATTACACCTTCGCGGTGTGGGACGACGACGACGGCCAGCGCAAGCTGGTGCCGTTCGCCAAAGCCTACTCCGGCCTGAGCGACGCCGAGATCGCGCAGGTGGACAAGACCATCCGCAAGACCACCATCGAAAAATTCGGCCCGGTGCGCAGCGTCACGCCGAGCATGGTGTTCGAGATCGGCTTCGAAGGCATCGCCAGTTCGCCGCGCCACAAGTCCGGCATCGCCGTGCGCTTCCCGCGCATCCTGCGGCGGCGCGAGGACAAGTCCATCGAGGAAGCCGATACGCTGGATGCGCTGAAAACGCTGCTCGCATCATGAGCGCCGCCCGGCAGGCCGAGGACTGGTTTGCCGCGCGAGGCTGGAGCGTGTTCCCGTTCCAGCGCGAAGTCTGGGCCGCCGCCGGCGCGGGCCATTCCGGCCTGCTGCATGCGAGCACCGGCGCGGGCAAGACGTATGCCGTGTGGTTCGCCGCCTTGCAGCGCGCCGCCGGCCTTGCCGCGGCCGCGCGCGCCAAGCCCGGCCTGCGCGTGCTGTGGATTACGCCGATGCGCGCGCTGGCGGCCGACACCTTGCGCGCCCTGCAGCAGTCGGCCGCCGAACTGGCGCCGCACTGGCAGATCGAAGCGCGCACCGGCGACACCGGCTCGGCCCAGCGCGCGCGGCAGAACAAGCGCCTGCCCGAAACCCTGATCACCACGCCGGAAAGCCTGACGCTCATGCTCAGCAAGGCGGAGGCGCTGGCCCAGTTCGCGCAGCTGGACATGGTCGTCGTCGACGAGTGGCATGAGCTGATGGGGAACAAGCGCGGCGTGCAGACGCAGCTCGCGCTGGCGCGCCTGCGGCAGTGGAATCCGCGCCTGCTGGTGTGGGGGCTGTCGGCCACGCTGGGCAACCTGGCGCGCGCGCGGGAGGCGCTGATGCCGGACGGCGTCGTCGTCGAAGGCCACGTCGCCAAGGAGATCGTGATCGATACGCTGATCCCCGTGCAGCCGTCGCGGTTTCCGTGGGGCGGGCATCTCGGCATCCAGATGCTGGCGCCGGTGATCGCGGAGATCGAACGGCACGCCACCACGCTGGTGTTCACCAACACGCGTTCGCAGGCGGAGCTCTGGTATCAGCACATGCTCGATGCGCGTCCCGACTGGGCGGGCCTGATCGCGTTGCATCACGGCTCGCTCGACAAGGAGGTGCGCGACTGGGTGGAGCAGGGCCTGAAGCAGGGGCGGTTGAAGGCGGTGGTCTGCACTTCCAGCCTGGATCTCGGCGTGGACTTCCTGCCGGTGGAGCGGGTGCTGCAGATCGGCAGCGCCAAGGGCATCGCGCGGCTGCTGCAGCGGGCCGGCCGCAGCGGCCACGCGCCGGGCCGCGTCTCGCGACTGACGCTGGTGCCGACGCAGAGCATGGAGCTGCTGGAGGCGGCCGGCGCGAAGCAGGCGGTGGCCGCGCGCGATATCGAGGCGCGGCCGGTGCCGGAGAAGCCGCTCGACGTGCTGGTGCAGCATCTGGTGACGATCGCGCTGGGCGGCGGCTTCCGGCCGGAGGCCTTGTATGCGGAAGTGCGCAGCGCCTGGTCGTATCGCGACCTGACGCCCGGCGAATGGCAATGGGCGCTGGACTTCGTGGCGCGCGGCGGGCAGACGCTGGCCGTCTATCCCGAATACCGCCGCGTGCTGCCGGACGAGGAGGGCGTCTACCGCGTGCCGGACGCCGCGCTCGGGCGGCGCCACCGCATGGGCATCGGCACCATCGTGTCGGAGGCCGCGTTGCAGGTCAAGTACCTGGGCGGCGGGCGGCTGGGCAGCGTGGAGGAGGGCTTCATCTCGCGGCTGCGCAAGGGCGACCATTTCCTGTTCGCGGGGCGGATACTGGAATTCGTCCGCCTGCACGAGATGACGGCCTACGTGCGCCGCGCCACCGGCGCCAGGGGCGCGGTGCCGCGCTGGCAGGGCGGCAAGATGCCGCTGTCCTCCGAACTGGCGCATGCGGCGCTCGAGCAGCTGCGCCTTGCCGCGCTGGCCCGCGACGACGATCCGCCTCTCGGCCCGGAGATGCAGGCCTTGCAGCCGCTGCTGGCGATCCAGCGGCGCTGGTCGGCCCTGCCGACGCCCGGCGCCACCGTCATCGAGGCCATGCAAAGCCGCGAGGGCTGCCACCTGTTCATGTTCCCGTTCGCCGGACGTTCGGTGCATATCGGACTGGCCTCGCTGCTGGCGTGGCGCGTGGGGAGCCTGGCGCCGGCGACGTTTTCCATCGCCGTCAACGACTACGGCCTGGAGCTGCTGGCGCCGCAACAGCTGGACTGGCCGGCGCTGCTGGCCGGCGCGCATGGCGACCAGGTGGCGCTGTTCAGCACCGACCATCTGCTGGAAGACGTGCTGGCCAGCCTGAACGCGGCCGAGCTGTCGCGGCGGCGCTTCCGCGAGATCGCCCGCATCGCCGGGCTGGTGTTCCAGGGTTATCCCGGCCAGCCCAAAAGCGCGCGCCAGTTGCAGGCGTCGTCGTCGCTGTTCTTTTCGGTGTTCAGCCAGCACGACGCGGGCAACCTGCTGTTGACGCAGGCGCAGCGCGAAGTGCTGGAGCAGGAGCTGGAGCTGGGCCGGCTGCGCGCGACCTTGCTGGCGCTGCAGGCGCGCAGCGTCAGCTTCCACCAGGTCAAGCGCGCCACGCCGTTCGGCTTCGGGCTGATGGTGGAACGCTTCCGCGAAAAACTCAGCACCGAAAAACTGTCCGACCGCGTGGCCCGCATGGTGCGCGAACTGGAAAAGGCGGCCGGGCCATGAGCGCGCTGATGCCGGCTGCGGCGCCGGCCTGGCTGGCGGGCGAACTGGTGATGCTGCTGGCGCAGAAGGCGCTGTACTGGCCGCGCGAGAAAATGCTGGTGGTGGCCGATATCCACTTCGGCAAGGCGGCGTCGTTCCGCGCCTTGGGCGTGCCGGTGCCGGGCGGCACCACCGCCGCCAATACCGGCGCGCTCGACGCGCTGATCGCGCAGTACGATGTCGATCAGATTCTGTTTCTCGGCGATTTCATGCACGCCAGGGCCGCGCACGCGACGGCCACGCTGGAGGCCATGCGCGAGTGGCGCTGGCGGCATCCGCGGCTGCGGATGGTGGTGGTGCGCGGCAATCACGATGCGCATGCGGGCGATCCGCCGGCCTCGCTGCGGATCGACATGGTCGACGAGCCGCACGCGCTGACGCCGTTCGCGTTCTGCCACCATCCCGACGTGCTGGTGCCGGCCTATGTGCTGGCCGGCCATGTGCATCCGCTGTACCGGCTGCACCATGGCTGGGAATCGCTGATGCTGCCCTGCTTTCTGCTGGGGGCGACGCGGGCGGTGCTGCCGTCGTTCGGCGCCTTCACCGGCGGCCACGCTGTGGTGCGCGAGCCCGGCGAGCGGCTGTTCGTCACCACCGGGGACACCGTGTTCGAAGTGCCTGTGTGAAAAGGTAAGAGACATTCGGTTAGGCATACAACCGGTACCCGGAATGGTCCTACATCGCTGTCTGCATGCGTCCTATATTGTGCGGTTGGGCCCTGCACTACGATGACTGCTCCTGTGCAGCAAGCAGGATCAGTCAGCGATAACGACAGGAGGAAATCATGGCCACTTCCAACCAGGGCGGCGACCAGGGCAGCAAGCAGGGCGACAAATCCGGCAGCCAGCAGAAGGACACCAGCAAGCGCGGTTTCGCTTCGATGGACCCGGAACAGCAACGTGAGATCGCGGCCGAAGGCGGCCGCGCGGCTCACGAGAAAGGCACGGCGCACGAATTCACATCCGAAGAAGCGCGCCGCGCCGGCAGCATGAGCCACAAGAACGATGCCCGCAGCAGCCAGAGCAGCACCGGCGGCAGCGCATCGCAAGGCAGCGGCGGCGGCAGCAAGGGCCGCAGCGACGAGGACGAGGACGACAACAGCCGCGGCAGCCGCGGCGGTTCCAGCGGTTCCAGCCGCTCGGGGTCGTCCGGCGGCAGCGCCAAGTCCTGAGCGACAACCCGCCGGGGGCAGTTCATCTGCCCCTTTTTTACAGGCAGATCGTGGTGTGGCGGCCCGTTTGCGACGGCCTGCGGCCGCTGAGGGCGGCCCTGGCCAGCTGGAACAGCTGCTTCATCTTGCCGGCGCCCGCATCCCAGTACTCGGCGCTCTGGATGCGCACCCTGATCAACGCCAGGTGCGGATCGTCCAGGCCGCCGGGGAACCAGCCACGTACCGTCGGGTTCCATAACTCGCGCGCCTTGGCCCTGTCCTTCAGCAGGTAGGCGCGGCCGGCCACCGACAGGTACAGGCTCTCGGCCGGATTGGAAAAACTGACGTTGACGCCGGGATGGCGCTCGAGGTCGCCCGCGAAGTCGGCCTCGTCGGACGTGAAGAACCATAGGTTGCCTTCGTTGTCGATCTGCTGCGCGGTCAGCGGACGGCTGCTGATCTGTTCGTCGTCGCCGGCCGTGGTGAACATGCCGAAGCGCACATCCTTGATCTTGGCGGCGAGGGTATGGATTTGTTCCTGGGTATAGAGCGGCATGATGCGCCTCCATGATGGTCGTGGATGGTCAGCCCCAGCTTAACCCGCCTGCGCCGCGCGCACCGTGCGCGACTTCACCCAGATTTACATAGTCGATACATGATGGCGATTGACTTCGCAAATGATAATCATTATCATCTGCATTTGTCCCTTTGAAGGAAAGCCCTTGAGCGCCCAAGCCGCAGCCTCCACCCGCAACGCCAGCCGTGCCGTTTGGCTCAAGCATCTGCACCAATGGCACTGGGTCAGTTCGGCGATGTGCCTGATGGGCATGTTCTTGTTCAGCATCACCGGCATCACCCTGAACCACGCGTCGCAGATCGAGGCCAAGCCGGCCGTCGTGCGCCAGCAGGCCACCGTGCCGGCGGCGCTGGCGGCGCAGCTGCGCGCCTACGCCGCCGGGCACGACGGCGACAAGCAGCCGCTGCCGGCCGCCGCCGAGCAATGGCTGCTGGCGACCTGGAAGGTGCAGGCCGGCGGCCGCGCCGCCGAGTGGGCCGCCGATGAAGTCTACCTGCCGCTGCCCAAGGCCGGCGGCGACGCCTGGGTGCGCATCGCGCTGGAAGACGGCGCCGCCGAATTCGAGAACACCGACCGCGGCTGGGTCTCCTGGCTCAACGACGTGCACAAGGGCCGCAACACCGGCGCGGCCTGGAACTGGTTCATCGACATCTTCGCCGGCGCCTGCCTGGTGTTCTGCATCACCGGCCTGCTGATCCTGAAATTCCACGCGGCCAACCGCCCGTTCACCTGGCCGATGGTGGGCCTGGGCGTCCTGATTCCGTTTGTTATCGCACTGCTGTTCATTCATTAATCTCACGACAGGTACTCCATGAAACTACGCTATTCCATCGCACTCAGCCTGCCTCTGGCCAGTGCCTCGGCCATGGGCGCCGATCTGGCCCTCAAACTCGAAGTGCCGCAGTTGAATGTGGCCGAGTACCATCGCCCGTACATCGCGGCCTGGCTGGAAAACGCCGACCAGAAAGTGGTGGCCAACCTGGCCGTGCTGTACGACACCAAGAAGAAGGACAACGCCGGCACCAAGTGGCTCAAGGACGTCCGCCAATGGTGGCGCAAGAGCGGCCGCGACCTGGAAATGCCGATGGACGGCGTGAGCGGCGCGACCAGGGCGCCGGGCGAACAGTCGCTCAGCTTCCCGGGCGCGAAAGCCACGCTGGACAAGCTGCCGGCCGGCCAGTACACGCTGGTGGTGGAAGCGGCGCGCGAAGCCGGCGGCCGCGAAGCGGTCAAGGTGCCGCTGCAATGGCCGCCGAAGTCGGCGCAGAACGTGAGCGGCCAGGGCAAGGAAGAACTGGGCGCCGTGGTTGTCCAACTCAAACCTTAAGGCCTGTCCATGAAACTGTATAAATCGTTGATCGCCCTGGCGCTGGCCGGCCTGTCCCTGGGCGCGCAGGCGCACAAGCCGTGGCTGCTGCCGTCGTCGACCATCGTCGAAGGCAAGGAAGCCTGGCTGACCGTGGACGCCGCCATCTCCGAAGGCTTGTTCGATATCGACCACCAGCCGCTCAAGCTGGACGGCATCGTCATCACCGGCCCGGACGGCGGCAAGCTGGCCATGGAGAACGTCGGCAACGGCAAGCTGCGCAACACCTTCGACGTCAAGCTGCCGAAGCCGGGCACTTACCGTATCGCGCTGGTGTCGCAGAGCGTGATGGGCAGCTACAAGGACAAGGCCGGCGAGATGAAACGCTTCCGCGGCAGCGAGGAATCGCTGGCCAAGGATGTGCCGGCCGACGCCACCGACGTCAAGCTGACGCGCACCCACGGCCGCCTGGAAACCTTCGTCTCGACTGGCACGCCGGACATGGCGGTGTTCAAGCCGACCGGCGTCGGCCTGGAGCTGGTGCCGGTGACGCATCCGAACGATATGCGTTCGGGCGAGAAGGCCACCTGGCGCTTCCTGTTGGACGGCAAGCCCGCGGCCAACCAGGGCTTCAGCCTGATCCCGGGCGGCGTGCGCTATCGCGGCACGCTGGGCGAGATCCGCAAGAACACCGACGCCAACGGCGAAGCGACGTTCGAGCTGCCGGCCGCGGGCATGTACCTGGTCAGCAGCGCCTGGCCGGCCGCCGCGCCGCAGGTGCCGGGGCAGCCGCCGCAGATGGCGCCGCGTCGCGCGACCTACGCGGCGACGGTAGAAATCCTGCCGCAGTAAGTTGGCGATGCGCCGCGTCCTGTTGCCGCATGTGGTCGCCGACGAGCCGGCGCCCGCCGACGGCGTGATCCGCGATTTTGGCGGCCGCAGCATGGGCACCAGCTGGTCGGTGCGGCTGGTGGCCGCGCCTGGCGACGATGGCGCCCGGCTGCAGCAAGGCCTGCAACAGCAGCTGGACACGGTGGTGGCGGAGATGAGCCACTGGGAACAGGACTCCGACCTGGGCCGTTTCAACCGCGCCGGGGCGGGCAGCTGGCATCCGCTGCCGCCGGCGTTTTTCGATGTGCTGGCGTTTGCGATGGAGGTGGCGCGCTGCTCGGGCGGCGCCTATGATCCCTGCGCCGGTGAACTGGTGAACCTGTGGGGCTTCGGCCCGCACGGCAGGTTCGACCAGCCCGATTTCGTGCCGCCTGCCGCCGCGCGGATCGCCGCCGTGCGCGCCGCGCTGGCCGCGCACCCGGTGGCGCTGGAGCGCGACGGCCGCCGCGCCTTGCAGCCGGGCGGCGTGCAGCTGGATTTGTCGGCGGTGGCCAAGGGCTACAGCGTCGACCGTCTGGCGTATTTTCTGAAGTCGCAGGGCTATGCGCACTACCTGGTCGAAGTCGGCGGCGAGCTGCGCGGCGCCGGCGTCAAGCCGGACGGCCAGCCGTGGTGGGTGGCGCTGGAGCAGGTGGACGATGCGCAGCTGGATGAGCTGGTGCTGGCCCTGCACGGCTTGTCGGTGGCGACCTCGGGCGACTACCGCCGCTATTTCCAGCTGGACGGACAGCGCTATTCCCACACCATCGATCCGCGCAACGGCATGCCGATCGCCAACGATCTGGCCTCCGTCACCGTGGTCCATCCTCAATGCATGGCCGCCGACGCCTGGTCCACCGCCTTGACGGTGCTGGGTTGCGATCACGGCCTGCGCCTGGCCGAACAACAGGGCCTGGCGGCGCGCTTCGTCGCCCGCCGTCGCGACGGCGGTTTTACCGAACATATGAGTACCCATTTACGCAACATGCTAGACGAATGATCTGGACCAACGACCCCACCCGATTGATGCTGGTAGCCAGCCTGGCGATGAGCTATGCGCTGGTCTGCCTGGCCCCGTATCTGCGCACGCGCCGCAAGCGCCTGGCCGCGCGGCGCGCCAAGGCCGAGGCGGCCGCGAACCCGGGCTGGATCGTCGCCTACGCCAGCCAGACCGGCAACGCCGAGGAGCTGGCCGGACAAACGCTGGCGACGCTGCGGCTGGCCGGCATCCCGGCGCAGCTGAGCGAGCTGTCGGCGTTGCGGGACGAGGATCTGCAGCGCGCCGAGCGCATCCTGTTCCTGGTCAGCACCTACGGCGAGGGCGACGCTCCCGATGCCGCCGCCGCCTTTGCCGGCCGCCTGATGACCAGGGGGCTGGCGCTGCCGCACCTGCACTACGCCGTGCTGGCGCTGGGCGACAGCGCCTACGCCCAGTTCTGCGGCTTCGGCCGCGCGCTCGATGCGTGGCTGCAGGAGCAGGGCGCGCAAAGCCTCTTCCCCCGCGTCGAAGTCAACCGCAGCTCGGCCGAGGCCATCGGCGCCTGGCGCCAGCAGCTCAGCCATCTGGCCGGCACCAGCGATGCGCCGGACTGGGGCGCTCCGGCCTTCGCGCCGTGGCGCCTGGCCGCGCGCGTGCTGCTCAATCCGGGCAGCGCCGGCGCCCCGGTCTACCACCTGGAACTGGAACCGCAGGACGGGGATCTGCCGGCCTGGGAATCGGGCGACCTGGTGCAGGCCGCCGCGCCCTCCGACCTGGAGCGCGCCCGCGAATACTCGATCGCTTCGATCCCGGCCGACGGCCGCGTGCACCTGCTGGTGCGCCTGCACACGCATGCCGACGGCAGCCACGGCGCCGCCTCGGGCTGGCTGACGCAGCAGGCCGAGGTCGGCCAGACTGTGCAGCTGCGGCTGCGCCAGCACCGCCGCTTCCGGCTGGAAGACAATCTGCAGCGGCCGCTGATCCTGATCGGCAACGGCAGCGGCATCGCCGGCCTGCGCGGCCACCTGAAGGCGCGCGCGCTGGCGGGCAGGGCGCGCAACTGGCTGCTGTTCGGCGAGCGCAACGCCGCCCACGACTACCATTATCGCGAGGAACTGGCGACCTGGCAGCTGCACGGCAAGCTGGAAAAACTGGACATGGTGTTCTCGCGCGACCAGCCGCAGCGGCGCTACGTGCAGGACCGCCTGGCCGAGCAGGCGGACACGGTGCGCGCCTGGGTCGCGGCCGGCGCCGCCATCTACGTTTGCGGCAGCCTGGACGGCATGGCGGCCGGCGTCGATGCCGCCCTGGCCGCCGCGCTGGGCCGCGATGCGCTGGACCAGCTGACCGCCGCCGGACGCTATCGGCGCGATGTTTATTGATGTTTTATTGCAACGCACCAACTCGGTGCAAATTCACATGTTTTGATGGTATTAAAATATTACGTTTTATCCATTATAAATTTTCTGCATGTGGAAATTAAATTTTGTAATTTCGCGTAAATGTCGAACTTGTGAGGTTTGTTCTTTATTTGCTTCAATAATGTATCAAATTGTAGTGCCAGCCCCGATAATTCTCTTATCGAAGAGCAATATTGATGGTATTGCCTTCGATTTCTATGTTTTTATTCGGGAGTTTGAATGGTATTGCAAGAAAAAATCGGCGTACGCTCCGTGCGCATCGCTTTGAGCGTGCTGACCGGCACGGTACTGATCGCTGGCCAGGCCTTGGCAGACGAGGCGATCCAGAAAGTTGAAATCACCGGTTCGAGCATCAAGCGCATCGCCGTTGAGGGCGCGCTGCCCGTGCAGCGCCTGTCGCAGGAACAAATCGCCAAGACCGGCGCCACCACCGTTGCCGACCTGATCCAGTCGCTGCCGGCCATGCAGGGCTTCAGCATCGCCGCCACCGCCGCCGGTTCCAACTCCGGCGGTATCGTCTCGGCCTCGATCCATAACATCGGCGAGAGCTACACCCTGGTCCTGCTGGATGGCCGCCGCATCGCGCCGACCGGCTCGGGCAGCACCATCAACCTGAATTCCATCCCGATGAGCGCGGTTGAGCGCGTCGAGATCCTGACCGACGGCGCGTCCGCCCTGTACGGTTCGGACGCGATCGCCGGCGTGATCAACTTCATCCTGAAGAAAAACGCCCAGGGCGGCACCATCGACGCCACCTGGTCGCAGCCGACCGCCGGCCGTCCAGGCCAGTCGTACAACACCAACCTGACCTATGGCTTCGGCGATCTGCAGGAAGACCGCTACAACATCCTGGCGACCTACCGCCACGACGAGCAGAGCCCGGTCAAGGCGACCGACCGCTCGTTCGCGTCGACCTCGTACATCCCGTTCAACTACAACGGCCACAACTACATCTACGACCGCACCAGCCCCGCGGCGGCGCCGGCCAACGTCGGCGTCACCTTCGGCAACGGCCTGGCGCCAATCGGCTTCAGCCCCTACCTGGCGAAGAACGGCAGCTGCCCGCAGCAGACCTACCTGAGCCTGAACAACACGGCCGACACCCGCAACTGCTCGTTCGATTCGACCCCGGCCGTGGAAATCTCGCCGCAGAACAAGCGCGACAGCTTCTTCACCAAGGCCCAGTACAAGGCCAGCGACGACATCACCGTGTTCGCCGAAATGGCGCTGTCGCGCCTGGACCTGACCGCGCGCATCGCCCAGAACACCGCGCCGTTCACCATCACGCCGGGTTCGGACCGCTACAACACCTATGTGCTGCCTTACCTGACTCCCGAGCAGGCCGCCAACGTCAAGCAGGTGTCGGGCAGCTATCGCACCTATGACTGGGGCACCCGCAACAGCCAGACCGTGACCGACTCCCAGCACCTGGTGCTGGGCGCGGACGGCGAGATCGGCGCCTGGAGCTTCGGCACCGGCCTGACCTGGTCGCGCAACAAGCTCGACGAGCGTTATGTGGGCGGCTACGCGCTGACCAAGGAATTCAAGGACATGTTGGCCAACAACGCCTTCAATCCGTTCGCACCGATCGGCGCCCAGAGCGACGCCACCAAGGCGCAGATCGCCAACTCGATCTTCCACGGTTCGGTGCGCGAAGCATCGACCACGCTCAAGGGCGTGGACGCGCACGGTTCGCGCGAAGTGTTCGCGCTGCCTGGCGGCGCGGCCAACCTGGGTATCGGCGCCGACTACCGCGAATACGCCTACCAGCAGACGCCATCGGCTGACGCGGCCGGCGGCAAGATCTACAACCTGACCGCGCAACCTGCCTACGACATGAAGCGTGCGTCCTACGGCGTGTTCGGCGAGCTGCTGGCGCCTGTGACCAAGGAACTGGAAGTGAGCCTGGCCGGCCGTTACGACAGCATCGCCGGCGTCGACAATCTGCTGGCCCACCGCAAGATGGGCGAGACCCAGTCGGCCAGCACCTACAAGGTGTCGGCGCGCTGGCAGCCCGCCAAGACCGTGCTGGTGCGCGGCTCCTACGGCACCGGCTTCAAGGCGCCCAGCATGCTCGACATCGGCCAGCCGCTGGTCAGCGCCGGCGTGACGTCGAACAGCTACGACTGCCCGTTCCCAGGCACCGACCAGTGCCGTCCAGGCCATCTGCAGTACAACCTGCTGTCCGGCGGTAACGAGAACCTGAAGCCTGAGCGCTCCAAGCAGTACTCGATCGGTTTCCGCGTCGAGCCTAGCCCGTCGTTCTCGTTCGGCGCCGACCTGTGGGATGTGAAGATCACCGACGCCGTGTCGTCGATCAGCGAACAGCAGATCTTTGCCGCGCCGGCCAAGTTCCGCGACCTGTTCACCACCTTCACCGAACCGTCGACCGGCAACACCTACTGGGCGATGAAGAGCCTGTCGATCAACATCGGCAAGACCCACAACCAGGGTATCGACTACGACATGGTCGGCCGCCACAAGTTTGCGTTCGGCCAGCTGACCGCCAACCTGAACGGCACTTACCTGATGAAGTCGGACTACACCCGTCCGGGCACCGATGGCGAGTGGACCAGCGACATGAACTTCTTCGGCGTCGATAACAAGGTGGCGTTCCGCCACATCGTGCGCGCCGCGCTGACGCTGGATACCGGCAAGGTCAGCAACACGCTGAGCGCCAACTACCGCAACGGCTACCAGGACGCGCAGGCCACCGTGCGCAACGTCGACAGCGGCAAGGACGAGAGCATCCGCCTGTGGGTGCCGTCGTACCTGACGATCGACTGGCAGGGCAAGCTGGCGCTGAGCAAGACCGCGTCTATCCGCATGGGCGTGAAGAACCTGCTGGACCGCGAGCCGCCGCTGTCGCTGCGTGCGTCGTCGGGCCACCAGGTCGGCTTCGACCCGCGCTACACGGACCAGCTGGGCCGCTCGGTCTACCTGACTGGCACCATGGCGTTCTAATCTGCTGAGCTTGTAGCGCAACAAAGCCCCATGTGTGCTTGCGACGGCCAAGGCCGCCGCAAAGCCACATGGGGCTTTTTTTCGTAGTTACTCCGCGCCGGCTTGTTCGAGGCCGCGCGCGAGGCTGGAGATGCTGGGGTTGTCGATGAACACGCAGCGCTTGCCGGTGCGCTTGCAGTAATCCTTGACCCGCCAGTAGGCGCTGTGGCTGATGCAGCCGGTCTGGCAGATTACCAGGTCGGCCGCCGCCAGGCTGGCGTCGAGGCGGTTGGCGTTGTCCTCCAGGCCGCCGTCGTGGTGGGCGAACTGCGCGCCTTCGCGCTCGATCAGCTCGCGGTAGGTGGCGACGTTGCCGCTGCGTCCGCCCACGCACAGCACGGCGCGGTCGTTCAGGCTGAGCGGCATCTTCATCACGTGCTCGACGATCTGGCGCGTCTCTTCCTGCACCGGTTCGGCCGCCGTCTGCAGCTTGGCCAGTTCGAGCTTGAGCTCGTTGATCTGGTTGCGCATGGCGCGTTCGCGCTCTTCCATCTGGCCCAGGCGCTCGGCCAGCTTGGCGCGGCTTTCCAGGCCGGGGATGGACTCGCGCAACTGCTCCAGCTCGACCTTCAGCGAATCGATCAGGCTGTCTTTGCCGACCGACTGCGCGCGCAGCTGCATCAGTTGCGCCGCGTGGCGTTCGGCGTCGCCGCTCTTGTCGGCCAGCAGGGCCGCGCTGCGCTGCTGCGCCTTGGCCAGGTCGTGCGTCAGGCGCGCGTTCTCGGCCAGCGTGGCGTGGAACTTGCTGATGTCGGCGCGCACGCAGGCGCCGGCCTGGTGCTGCACCATGTGCAGGTCGCGGCACATCTGCTCTTCCAGCTCGGCGTTGCAGCGCGGATGCGTCAGGCCGGCCCAGAAGGCGCCGGCGACGTCGCCGTTGGCCACGGCCGTGCGCCACATGGCGGCCACCTGTCCGGTGGTCTTGGCGGCGCGGAAGCGCAGCAGCACGGCGGCGTAGCGGCGTTCCAGTTCCTTTTGCAGCGCTTCCGACAGGCGGTTGCGGTTGCCGCACTCGGTGACGGCGCCGACGTGCACTTCATAGTCGTCGGCCAGCACCTTGCCGGACGTGACCTTGTCCACCAGCTTGCGCAGCACGCCCAGCGGGAAGCCGACGCCGACCAGCGGGCAGTGGCAGGCATGGCCCAGCTCCCACAGCCGGCGGCGGCGCGAGGCGTGCGAATCTTCCTGCTGCAAGGCGTCCATGACATTGCCGATCGCCGGCTTGAGCACTTGCTGTTCGGCGGGGCGGGGTGGGGCGGCGGCGGGCGCCAGCGTGCCGGCCACCTGCGGCATGGCGGCGGCGATGATGGCCGCCAGCGGATCGTGTTTCTCGCACATGGACGGGCTCCTCAGGCGGTGGCCGGCGCGGTGCGCGCGCGGGCCATGATGCGGCTGAGGAAGTTGCTCTTTTCCTGCAGGTGCATATTGCGCTCGACCTCGGTGGCCCACTGCTCGGACAGTTGCTGGCAGGTGGCGCTGAGCACCGGCGCCAGGTCCGGCAGGCTGGCCAGCGCTTTCAGGTGGCGTTCGATGACCGAGGCCAGCTTCACGCAGCCGCCGGCGTCGTCGCTGCCGGCCGTGTAGTGCGACATCAGATGCAGCACGGCGGACAGCATCAGTTCTGGATTGTGCCCGCCATGGGAGGGGGCGAGAAAAATCGGATTGCTACGGTCTATGGCCATCAAACGCTCCTGGATTCAGTGGGAGTCTGGCTGGCGATAGCTGGCTTGCTCAAGGGGAGTGCGGGCGCGGCAGCGCCCGGGTTCACGCACAGTGAACGGCGTACATCATGCGGTCAGGATCAACTTGTTGAGCTGGGTGATGCGCAGACGGTAAATGCGGCCCGAATGTTCGATCTCGACTTCGCGGCCATCGCCCATCAGGCTGGCGCTGGTGATGCGCTTGATTGGCACGACGGCCGGCGCCGCCGCGAGGGTGGCGGCGTGGGCGTGGGCGCTGATGGCGGGCGGGGTGGCGGGCATGGTCGTGGTCATCTTCTGGGCTCCTTAAATAAGAATGATTCGTATTTGCATTCATTATTGTAGAAGCGCGGGAGGAATGCAAGGGTTATTTCAACGTTATTTAAAGCTTATTTGACGGCGGTGCAGGGGGCGCATAAAAAAAGGCCCGGCTGGAGAGACCGGGCCCAAGCTGGGTAAGGCGGCGGGGGCCGCGCGGGGCTTACAACGCAGCCAGTAACTGACCCGGCGTGACGCTGTCGCCGCCCTTGGTTTTGGCGGCGGCCAGCTGCTTGGCGCGGGTGCGGGAGGGCGGCAGGCGGCGCAGGGTTTTCAGCGCTTCCGGATCCTTGATGCCGATGGTGCGCTGGTCGACGCTGATCAGGCCGATCTCGTTGAAGGCCGACAGCGTGCGGCTGACCGTTTCCAGCGTCAGGCCCAGGTAGCTGCCGATCTCGTGGCGCGTCATGCGCAGGTTGAACAGCTTGCTCGAATAGCCCATCTGGGCGAAGCGCTCGGCCAGCGACACCAGGAAGCGCGCCACGCGCGCCTCGGCGCTGAGCGCGCCCAGCATGCCGATCATGGCTTGCTCGCGCACCAGCTCGCGGCTCATGACGCCGTACATCATGTTTTCCAGTTCCAGGTGGACGCGTCCCAGCGCCGTCAGCTTTTTGAACGGCAGCAGTATCAGGTCGCAGTCGGACAGGGCCACGGCTTCGGAGGAATAGTGGCGGGTGTGGATGCCGTCCACGCCCAGCATGTCGCCCTTCATCGGGAAGCTCAGCACCTGTTCGTTGCCGAACTCGTCGATCAGCACCGTTTTCAGGAAGCCGGAGTTGACGATGTACAGCGTGTCGAAGGGCTGGCCGATGGTGTGGATGCGCTGGCCGGTCTTGAACTGCACGTGCTGGAACAGCAGTTCCTCGGTGGTGATCGAGCACGCCGCCGGGATGTGCAGCAGGTCGCAGACTTCCTTCAGGTTGGACCAGAGCCGCCCTTGACGCTGACGGCCCGCCTCCATCGACGAGGACTGCATGGTCGCGGTGGTGGTCGGACGAATTTCGGACGTTTGCGTAGACAGCATGGTGATCTCCTGTGTACAGGTATAGCTTTTCGAAAGGACGGGAACTGGGCTGTGCCGCGCTGCTTGGTTTCCTGTTGTGGTGTCGCACGGCATCGTGCTGCCTGTCTGGTGCCGTGCAGCATGAATCGTATGGTTTCAGTATGCCAACGCGATGGGGAGATAGATATCAGCAATGGCTGAATATGCGCGTAGGAGCCAGCGCAGGCTTGTAGGAGTTGTCCTAACGAGGGACGGGGAGATCAGGTCTTGAAGGGGGATAACAAACGATGAGCCACGGCATATTGCACCATCTCCGACAGCGAACTCATGCCCATCTTCTGCATGATGCGGGTCTTGTGGGTGCTGACCGTCTTGACGCTCAGGTGCAGGCTGTTGGCGATTTCGGTGATGGACTTGCCGGCCACCAGCAGCGAAAACACTTCGAATTCGCGGTCCGACAGCTGTTTATGCAACAGGCTTTCGTTGGGCATCATGATGTTGAGCGCCAGTTGCTCGGCCACCTCGGTGCTGATGTAGGGGCGGCCGGAAGCCACCTTGCGGATCGCGCCGACCAGCTGGGTGCCGGCGCTTTCCTTGGTCAGGTAGCCCTGCGCGCCGGCGCGGATGGCGCGCACCGCGTACTGTTCCTCTTCGTGCATGGTGAGGATCAGGATGGCCAGCTTGGGCGCCTCCGCCTTGATCTGGCGGATCAGGTCGACGCCGCTGCGGCCGGGCATGGACAAGTCCAGCAGCAGCAGGTCGAAACCGCCCTGGCGCACATGGCCGAGGACTTCGAAGCCGTCGATGGCCTCGCCTACGATATCGATGTCGGGTGCGCCGTCGAGTATGCGCTTGAGACCTTCGCGCATGATGGTGTGGTCGTCGGCAATGACAATACGAATCATAGTGGTGCTTAAAAAGTGATTAAAAGTAAGTATTCTTATTTTTGAACTAATCTTGTGATCTTACTACAAAAATGTAGCAGGCCCGCGCTTTATTTGCTGCCGGGTTCCTTGATCAGGCGATGCACCAGCACCGGTGTTTTGGCGTGCGACAACACCTTGTTGGTAACACTGCCCAACAACAGCTGGCCCCAGCCGCTGCGGCCGTGCGAGCCCATGAAGATCAGGTCGCAGCGGTGTTTTTCCGCCACATCGACGATCTTCAGCGCCGCGCTTTCCGCGAACGCCGTCAAGGCCTCGCAGGGCACGCCGCGCTTGGCGCAGGAATCGACGACGTCCTGCGTGTGCTCCTGGCCGGCGCGCAGCATGGCGGCGCGGTATTCGTCCTCGCTGGGGTAGCTGGGCGGGATGATCTCGACGTAGATCGGGTACTGGTACTCGGGCGCCACGAACAGCACCAGCACCTCGGCCTTCATCTGTTCGGCAAAGGCCACCCCGGCGCAGGCGGTTTTGCTGGAAACGGCGGAGCCGTCGGTGGTAATCAAGATTTTGCGGTACATGACGAACCTCCTTTTAAAACCAGCTGGCTGCTCTTAATTGTAGTCCCGATTTACATTATTGTTAGTATGGAAAGACTTGATGATTATCAAATAAAAGCCGTTTATCCCGTGGCGCCCGTGTTGGCTTTCATACTTTTTACCTGTTATTTTTGCACCCGAGCACTACTTTTGTGTCTCAAGGCGTGTTTTGTCGATCTAACCAATGTTAGTATCTCCAAATACAACGAAACTTGGCTTGGACCCGGAGCGCAGGGCAGGCGACCCTACTCCGGGATTGAATAATCTGGCTGCGCCCTGCTACACTCGGGTAAGTGCGTTATATTGCCGAGCGTCATCACAGACAAGCAAGTTTAGGGCAGCAATTTTACAAATTATGGAGAAGCAGGGATTATGACCAACGCCGCTGACGATTTCGACGCATTATTTGATGAAGTGTCCGCTCAGAGCAAGACCGCAGCGCCTGCTCCAGCGCCTGCTCCCGCACCAGCTTCGGCGGAAGACGACCTGGAAAGCCTGTTCGACGAAGTCTCGTCGGCCCGGCCTGCGGATGTCGCGGCTGCCGCCCCCGCCCCAGCGCCCGCGGCCAACGCCGCCGCGCCGGCCGACGGCGCCGAGGCCGAAGACAAGCCGATGTTCGAACGCCTGGGCGGCATCGTCCGCCTGCTGCACGATTCGCTGCGCGAACTGGGCTACGACAAGGCGCTGACCGAGGCTTCGTCGCAGATCAACGACGCCCAGGACCGCCTCGAATACGTCGCCACCCTGACCGAACAAGCCGCCAACAAGGTGCTCAACACCCTGGACGAAGGCATGCCGGAGCAGGATACGCTGTCGAAAAAATCCAAGGACATGGAAAACCGCTGGGCCGACCTGTTCGCAGGCAAGCTGAGCCTGGACCAGTTCAAGCAGCTGGCCGGCGACTCGCAAGCCTTCGCGGTGGCCGTGTCGGCCGCCACCGAGGCCGAAAAAGCCCGTTTGCTGGAAATCATGATGGCCCAGGACTTCCAGGACATCACCGGCCAGCTGATCAAGAAAGTCGTGACCATCACCAAGACGGTGGAGCACGAACTGGCAGAACTGCTGCGCGACAATGCGCCGCCGGCGGTACGCGAGAAAATCGCGCAAAAAGAAGTGTCCCTGATGTCCGGCCCGTCGGCACCCGCCGTCGCGCTGAACCAGGACAATGTCGACGACCTGCTTGCTGACCTGGGATTCTAATGGACGATATGCTCAAGGATTTCGTCGTCGAGGCGATGGATCTTGCGGTCAACGTTGAAGAGCATCTGCTGCGGCTCGAACGCGACCCGGACAATAAAGAGACACTCAATGCGGTGTTCCGTTCCTTCCACACCATCAAGGGCGGCGCCGGTTTCATGGGCCTGCCTGCGCTGGTCGCGGCCTGCCACCTGACCGAGAACCTGTTCGACGCGCTGCGCACCGGCGCCGCGCCGGTCACGCCGATCGCGATCGAGGCGGCGCTGCAGGCGTCGGGCTTCGTGGCCGACCAGCTGGCCGAACTGAACAACGGCGCCGAGCCGGACAGCCTGCCGGCCATGCCCAAGGATCTGGAAGTCATCCTGACCGACGCCATCGAAGGCAAGACCACCGCTGGGCCGGCGCATGCGCCGGCCCAGCGGTGGTCTTGCCTTCGATGGCGTCGGTCAGGATGACTTCCAGATCCTTGGGCATGGCCGGCAGGCTGTCCGGCTCGGCGCCGTTGTTCAGTTCGGCCAGCTGGTCGGCCACGAAGCCCGACGCCTGCAGCGCCGCCTCGATCGCGATCGGCGTGACCGGCGCGGCGCCGGTGCGCAGCGCGTCGAACAGGTTCTCGGTCAGGTGGCAGGCCGCGACCAGCGCAGGCAGGCCCATGAAACCGGCGCCGCCCTTGATGGTGTGGAAGGAACGGAACACCGCATTGAGTGTCTCTTTATTGTCCGGGTCGCGTTCGAGCCGCAGCAGATGCTCTTCAACGTTGACCGCAAGATCCATCGCCTCGACGACGAAATCCTTGAGCATATCGTCCATTAGAATCCCAGGTCAGCAAGCAGGTCGTCGACATTGTCCTGGTTCAGCGCGACGGCGGGTGCCGACGGGCCGGACATCAGGGACACTTCTTTTTGCGCGATTTTCTCGCGTACCGCCGGCGGCGCATTGTCGCGCAGCAGTTCTGCCAGTTCGTGCTCCACCGTCTTGGTGATGGTCACGACTTTCTTGATCAGCTGGCCGGTGATGTCCTGGAAGTCCTGGGCCATCATGATTTCCAGCAAACGGGCTTTTTCGGCCTCGGTGGCGGCCGACACGGCCACCGCGAAGGCTTGCGAGTCGCCGGCCAGCTGCTTGAACTGGTCCAGGCTCAGCTTGCCTGCGAACAGGTCGGCCCAGCGGTTTTCCATGTCCTTGGATTTTTTCGACAGCGTATCCTGCTCCGGCATGCCTTCGTCCAGGGTGTTGAGCACCTTGTTGGCGGCTTGTTCGGTCAGGGTGGCGACGTATTCGAGGCGGTCCTGGGCGTCGTTGATCTGCGACGAAGCCTCGGTCAGCGCCTTGTCGTAGCCCAGTTCGCGCAGCGAATCGTGCAGCAGGCGGACGATGCCGCCCAGGCGTTCGAACATCGGCTTGTCTTCGGCCTCGGCGCCGTCGGCCGGCGCGGCGGCGTTGGCCGCGGGCGCTGGGGCGGGGGCGGCAGCCGCGACATCCGCAGGCCGGGCCGACGAGACTTCGTCGAACAGGCTTTCCAGGTCGTCTTCCGCCGAAGCTGGTGCGGGAGCAGGCGCTGGAGCAGGCGCTGCGGTCTTGCTCTGAGCGGACACTTCATCAAATAATGCGTCGAAATCGTCAGCGGCGTTGGTCATAATCCCTGCTTCTCCATAATTTGTAAAATTGCTGCCCTAAACTTGCTTGTCTGTGATGACGCTCGGCAATATAACGCACTTACCCGAGTGTAGCAGGGCGCAGCCAGATTATTCAATCCCGGAGTAGGGTCGCCTGCCCTGCGCTCCGGGTCCAAGCCAAGTTTCGTTGTATTTGGAGATACTAACATTGGTTAGATCGACAAAACACGCCTTGAGACACAAAAGTAGTGCTCGGGTGCAAAAATAACAGGTAAAAAGTATGAAAGCCAACACGGGCGCCACGGGATAAACGGCTTTTATTTGATAATCATCAAGTCTTTCCATACTAACAATAATGTAAATCGGGACTACAATTAAGAGCAGCCAGCTGGTTTTAAAAGGAGGTTCGTCATGTACCGCAAAATCTTGATTACCACCGACGGCTCCGCCGTTTCCAGCAAAACCGCCTGCGCCGGGGTGGCCTTTGCCGAACAGATGAAGGCCGAGGTGCTGGTGCTGTTCGTGGCGCCCGAGTACCAGTACCCGATCTACGTCGAGATCATCCCGCCCAGCTACCCCAGCGAGGACGAATACCGCGCCGCCATGCTGCGCGCCGGCCAGGAGCACACGCAGGACGTCGTCGATTCCTGCGCCAAGCGCGGCGTGCCCTGCGAGGCCTTGACGGCGTTCGCGGAAAGCGCGGCGCTGAAGATCGTCGATGTGGCGGAAAAACACCGCTGCGACCTGATCTTCATGGGCTCGCACGGCCGCAGCGGCTGGGGCCAGCTGTTGTTGGGCAGTGTTACCAACAAGGTGTTGTCGCACGCCAAAACACCGGTGCTGGTGCATCGCCTGATCAAGGAACCCGGCAGCAAATAAAGCGCGGGCCTGCTACATTTTTGTAGTAAGATCACAAGATTAGTTCAAAAATAAGAATACTTACTTTTAATCACTTTTTAAGCACCACTATGATTCGTATTGTCATTGCCGACGACCACACCATCATGCGCGAAGGTCTCAAGCGCATACTCGACGGCGCACCCGACATCGATATCGTAGGCGAGGCCATCGACGGCTTCGAAGTCCTCGGCCATGTGCGCCAGGGCGGTTTCGACCTGCTGCTGCTGGACTTGTCCATGCCCGGCCGCAGCGGCGTCGACCTGATCCGCCAGATCAAGGCGGAGGCGCCCAAGCTGGCCATCCTGATCCTCACCATGCACGAAGAGGAACAGTACGCGGTGCGCGCCATCCGCGCCGGCGCGCAGGGCTACCTGACCAAGGAAAGCGCCGGCACCCAGCTGGTCGGCGCGATCCGCAAGGTGGCTTCCGGCCGCCCCTACATCAGCACCGAGGTGGCCGAGCAACTGGCGCTCAACATCATGATGCCCAACGAAAGCCTGTTGCATAAACAGCTGTCGGACCGCGAATTCGAAGTGTTTTCGCTGCTGGTGGCCGGCAAGTCCATCACCGAAATCGCCAACAGCCTGCACCTGAGCGTCAAGACGGTCAGCACCCACAAGACCCGCATCATGCAGAAGATGGGCATGAGTTCGCTGTCGGAGATGGTGCAATATGCCGTGGCTCATCGTTTGTTATCCCCCTTCAAGACCTGATCTCCCCGTCCCTCGTTAGGACAACTCCTACAAGCCTGCGCTGGCTCCTACGCGCATATTCAGCCATTGCTGATATCTATCTCCCCATCGCGTTGGCATACTGAAACCATACGATTCATGCTGCACGGCACCAGACAGGCAGCACGATGCCGTGCGACACCACAACAGGAAACCAAGCAGCGCGGCACAGCCCAGTTCCCGTCCTTTCGAAAAGCTATACCTGTACACAGGAGATCACCATGCTGTCTACGCAAACGTCCGAAATTCGTCCGACCACCACCGCGACCATGCAGTCCTCGTCGATGGAGGCGGGCCGTCAGCGTCAAGGGCGGCTCTGGTCCAACCTGAAGGAAGTCTGCGACCTGCTGCACATCCCGGCGGCGTGCTCGATCACCACCGAGGAACTGCTGTTCCAGCACGTGCAGTTCAAGACCGGCCAGCGCATCCACACCATCGGCCAGCCCTTCGACACGCTGTACATCGTCAACTCCGGCTTCCTGAAAACGGTGCTGATCGACGAGTTCGGCAACGAACAGGTGCTGAGCTTCCCGATGAAGGGCGACATGCTGGGCGTGGACGGCATCCACACCCGCCACTATTCCTCCGAAGCCGTGGCCCTGTCCGACTGCGACCTGATACTGCTGCCGTTCAAAAAGCTGACGGCGCTGGGACGCGTCCACCTGGAACTGGAAAACATGATGTACGGCGTCATGAGCCGCGAGCTGGTGCGCGAGCAAGCCATGATCGGCATGCTGGGCGCGCTCAGCGCCGAGGCGCGCGTGGCGCGCTTCCTGGTGTCGCTGGCCGAGCGCTTCGCCCAGATGGGCTATTCGAGCAAGCTGTTCAACCTGCGCATGACGCGCCACGAGATCGGCAGCTACCTGGGCCTGACGCTGGAAACGGTCAGCCGCACGCTGTCGGCCTTCAACGAGATCGGCCTGATCAGCGTCGACCAGCGCACCATCGGCATCAAGGATCCGGAAGCGCTGAAAACCCTGCGCCGCCTGCCGCCCTCCCGCACCCGCGCCAAGCAGCTGGCCGCCGCCAAAACCAAGGGCGGCGACAGCGTCACGCCGGGTCAGTTACTGGCTGCGTTGTAAGCCCCGCGCGGCCCCCGCCGCCTTACCCAGCTTGGGCCCGGTCTCTCCAGCCGGGCCTTTTTTTATGCGCCCCCTGCACCGCCGTCAAATAAGCTTTAAATAACGTTGAAATAACCCTTGCATTCCTCCCGCGCTTCTACAATAATGAATGCAAATACGAATCATTCTTATTTAAGGAGCCCAGAAGATGACCACGACCATGCCCGCCACCCCGCCCGCCATCAGCGCCCACGCCCACGCCGCCACCCTCGCGGCGGCGCCGGCCGTCGTGCCAATCAAGCGCATCACCAGCGCCAGCCTGATGGGCGATGGCCGCGAAGTCGAGATCGAACATTCGGGCCGCATTTACCGTCTGCGCATCACCCAGCTCAACAAGTTGATCCTGACCGCATGATGTACGCCGTTCACTGTGCGTGAACCCGGGCGCTGCCGCGCCCGCACTCCCCTTGAGCAAGCCAGCTATCGCCAGCCAGACTCCCACTGAATCCAGGAGCGTTTGATGGCCATAGACCGTAGCAATCCGATTTTTCTCGCCCCCTCCCATGGCGGGCACAATCCAGAACTGATGCTGTCCGCCGTGCTGCATCTGATGTCGCACTACACGGCCGGCAGCGACGACGCCGGCGGCTGCGTGAAGCTGGCCTCGGTCATCGAACGCCACCTGAAAGCGCTGGCCAGCCTGCCGGACCTGGCGCCGGTGCTCAGCGCCACCTGCCAGCAACTGTCCGAGCAGTGGGCCACCGAGGTCGAGCGCAATATGCACCTGCAGGAAAAGAGCAACTTCCTCAGCCGCATCATGGCCCGCGCGCGCACCGCGCCGGCCACCGCCTGAGGAGCCCGTCCATGTGCGAGAAACACGATCCGCTGGCGGCCATCATCGCCGCCGCCATGCCGCAGGTGGCCGGCACGCTGGCGCCCGCCGCCGCCCCACCCCGCCCCGCCGAACAGCAAGTGCTCAAGCCGGCGATCGGCAATGTCATGGACGCCTTGCAGCAGGAAGATTCGCACGCCTCGCGCCGCCGCCGGCTGTGGGAGCTGGGCCATGCCTGCCACTGCCCGCTGGTCGGCGTCGGCTTCCCGCTGGGCGTGCTGCGCAAGCTGGTGGACAAGGTCACGTCCGGCAAGGTGCTGGCCGACGACTATGAAGTGCACGTCGGCGCCGTCACCGAGTGCGGCAACCGCAACCGCCTGTCGGAAGCGCTGCAAAAGGAACTGGAACGCCGCTACGCCGCCGTGCTGCTGCGCTTCCGCGCCGCCAAGACCACCGGACAGGTGGCCGCCATGTGGCGCACGGCCGTGGCCAACGGCGACGTCGCCGGCGCCTTCTGGGCCGGCCTGACGCATCCGCGCTGCAACGCCGAGCTGGAAGAGCAGATGTGCCGCGACCTGCACATGGTGCAGCACCAGGCCGGCGCCTGCGTGCGCGCCGACATCAGCAAGTTCCACGCCACGCTGGCCGAGAACGCGCGCCTGACGCACGACCTGGCCAAGGCGCAGCAGCGCAGCGCGGCCCTGCTGGCCGACAAGAGCGGCGACGCCGAACGCCACGCGGCGCAACTGATGCAGCTGCGCGCGCAGTCGGTCGGCAAAGACAGCCTGATCGATTCGCTGAAGGTCGAGCTGGAGCAGTTGCGCGAGTCCATCCCCGGCCTGGAAAGCCGCGCCAAGCTGGCCGAGCGCCTGGGCCAGATGGAAGAGCGCGAACGCGCCATGCGCAACCAGATCAACGAGCTCAAGCTCGAACTGGCCAAGCTGCAGACGGCGGCCGAACCGGTGCAGGAAGAGACGCGCCAGATCGTCGAGCACGTGATGAAGATGCCGCTCAGCCTGAACGACCGCGCCGTGCTGTGCGTGGGCGGACGCAGCGGCAACGTCGCCACCTACCGCGAGCTGATCGAGCGCGAAGGCGCGCAGTTCGCCCACCACGACGGCGGCCTGGAGGACAACGCCAACCGCCTCGACGCCAGCCTGGCGGCGGCCGACCTGGTAATCTGCCAGACCGGCTGCATCAGCCACAGCGCCTACTGGCGGGTCAAGGATTACTGCAAGCGCACCGGCAAGCGCTGCGTGTTCATCGACAACCCCAGCATCTCCAGCCTCGCGCGCGGCCTCGAACAAGCCGGCGCGGAGTAACTACGAAAAAAAGCCCCATGTGGCTTTGCGGCGGCCTTGGCCGTCGCAAGCACACATGGGGCTTTGTTGCGCTACAAGCTCAGCAGATTAGAACGCCATGGTGCCAGTCAGGTAGACCGAGCGGCCCAGCTGGTCCGTGTAGCGCGGGTCGAAGCCGACCTGGTGGCCCGACGACGCACGCAGCGACAGCGGCGGCTCGCGGTCCAGCAGGTTCTTCACGCCCATGCGGATAGACGCGGTCTTGCTCAGCGCCAGCTTGCCCTGCCAGTCGATCGTCAGGTACGACGGCACCCACAGGCGGATGCTCTCGTCCTTGCCGCTGTCGACGTTGCGCACGGTGGCCTGCGCGTCCTGGTAGCCGTTGCGGTAGTTGGCGCTCAGCGTGTTGCTGACCTTGCCGGTATCCAGCGTCAGCGCGGCGCGCACGATGTGGCGGAACGCCACCTTGTTATCGACGCCGAAGAAGTTCATGTCGCTGGTCCACTCGCCATCGGTGCCCGGACGGGTGTAGTCCGACTTCATCAGGTAAGTGCCGTTCAGGTTGGCGGTCAGCTGGCCGAACGCAAACTTGTGGCGGCCGACCATGTCGTAGTCGATACCCTGGTTGTGGGTCTTGCCGATGTTGATCGACAGGCTCTTCATCGCCCAGTAGGTGTTGCCGGTCGACGGTTCGGTGAAGGTGGTGAACAGGTCGCGGAACTTGGCCGGCGCGGCAAAGATCTGCTGTTCGCTGATCGACGACACGGCGTCGGTGATCTTCACATCCCACAGGTCGGCGCCGAACGAGAACGACGGGCTAGGCTCGACGCGGAAACCGATCGAGTACTGCTTGGAGCGCTCAGGCTTCAGGTTCTCGTTACCGCCGGACAGCAGGTTGTACTGCAGATGGCCTGGACGGCACTGGTCGGTGCCTGGGAACGGGCAGTCGTAGCTGTTCGACGTCACGCCGGCGCTGACCAGCGGCTGGCCGATGTCGAGCATGCTGGGCGCCTTGAAGCCGGTGCCGTAGGAGCCGCGCACCAGCACGGTCTTGGCGGGCTGCCAGCGCGCCGACACCTTGTAGGTGCTGGCCGACTGGGTCTCGCCCATCTTGCGGTGGGCCAGCAGATTGTCGACGCCGGCGATGCTGTCGTAACGGCCGGCCAGGCTCACTTCCAGTTCCTTGGTCACAGGCGCCAGCAGCTCGCCGAACACGCCGTAGGACGCACGCTTCATGTCGTAGGCAGGTTGCGCGGTCAGGTTGTAGATCTTGCCGCCGGCCGCGTCAGCCGATGGCGTCTGCTGGTAGGCGTATTCGCGGTAGTCGGCGCCGATACCCAGGTTGGCCGCGCCGCCAGGCAGCGCGAACACTTCGCGCGAACCGTGCGCGTCCACGCCCTTGAGCGTGGTCGATGCTTCGCGCACCGAACCGTGGAAGATCGAGTTGGCGATCTGCGCCTTGGTGGCGTCGCTCTGGGCGCCGATCGGTGCGAACGGATTGAAGGCGTTGTTGGCCAACATGTCCTTGAATTCCTTGGTCAGCGCGTAGCCGCCCACATAACGCTCGTCGAGCTTGTTGCGCGACCAGGTCAGGCCGGTGCCGAAGCTCCAGGCGCCGATCTCGCCGTCCGCGCCCAGCACCAGGTGCTGGGAGTCGGTCACGGTCTGGCTGTTGCGGGTGCCCCAGTCATAGGTGCGATAGCTGCCCGACACCTGCTTGACGTTGGCGGCCTGCTCGGGAGTCAGGTAAGGCAGCACATAGGTGTTGTAGCGGTCCGAACCCGGCGTGATGGTGAACGGCGCGGTGTTCTGGGCGATGCGCGCGGTCAGGTCCAGGCGCGACAGCGCCATTTCGGCGAACACGGTGATGTCGTCGCTGGCCTTGTACTGGGCCTTGGTGAAGAAGCTGTCGCGCTTGTTCTGCGGCGAGATTTCCACGGCCGGGGTCGAATCGAACGAGCAGTTGCGGGTGTCGGCCGTGTTGTTCAGGCTCAGGTAGGTCTGCTGCGGGCAGCTGCCGTTCTTCGCCAGGTAGGGGCTGAAGCCGATTGGCGCCAGGCCGTTGCCGAAGGTGACGCCGACGTTGGCCGGCGCCGCCGCGGGGCTGGTGCGGTCGTAGATGTAGTTGTGGCCGTTGTAGTTGAACGGGATGTACGAGGTCGACGCGAACGAGCGGTCGGTCGCCTTGACCGGGCTCTGCTCGTCGTGGCGGTAGGTCGCCAGGATGTTGTAGCGGTCTTCCTGCAGATCGCCGAAGCCATAGGTCAGGTTGGTGTTGTACGACTGGCCTGGACGGCCGGCGGTCGGCTGCGACCAGGTGGCGTCGATGGTGCCGCCCTGGGCGTTTTTCTTCAGGATGAAGTTGATCACGCCGGCGATCGCGTCCGAACCGTACAGGGCGGACGCGCCGTCGGTCAGGATCTCGACGCGCTCAACCGCGCTCATCGGGATGGAATTCAGGTTGATGGTGCTGCCCGAGCCGGTCGGCGCGATGCGGCGGCCATCCAGCAGGACCAGGGTGTAGCTCTCGCCGATGTTATGGATCGAGGCCGAGACGATACCGCCGGAGTTGGAACCGGCGGCGGTGGCGGCGATGCTGAAGCCCTGCATGGCCGGCAGCGACTGGATCAGGTCGGCAACGGTGGTGGCGCCGGTCTTGGCGATTTGTTCCTGCGACAGGCGCTGCACGGGCAGCGCGCCCTCAACGGCGATGCGCTTGATGCTCGAACCGGTGATTTCAACTTTCTGGATCGCCTCGTCTGCCAAGGCCTGGCCAGCGATCAGTACCGTGCCGGTCAGCACGCTCAAAGCGATGCGCACGGAGCGTACGCCGATTTTTTCTTGCAATACCATTCAAACTCCCGAATAAAAACATAGAAATCGAAGGCAATACCATCAATATTGCTCTTCGATAAGAGAATTATCGGGGCTGGCACTACAATTTGATACATTATTGAAGCAAATAAAGAACAAACCTCACAAGTTCGACATTTACGCGAAATTACAAAATTTAATTTCCACATGCAGAAAATTTATAATGGATAAAACGTAATATTTTAATACCATCAAAACATGTGAATTTGCACCGAGTTGGTGCGTTGCAATAAAACATCAATAAACATCGCGCCGATAGCGTCCGGCGGCGGTCAGCTGGTCCAGCGCATCGCGGCCCAGCGCGGCGGCCAGGGCGGCATCGACGCCGGCCGCCATGCCGTCCAGGCTGCCGCAAACGTAGATGGCGGCGCCGGCCGCGACCCAGGCGCGCACCGTGTCCGCCTGCTCGGCCAGGCGGTCCTGCACGTAGCGCCGCTGCGGCTGGTCGCGCGAGAACACCATGTCCAGTTTTTCCAGCTTGCCGTGCAGCTGCCAGGTCGCCAGTTCCTCGCGATAATGGTAGTCGTGGGCGGCGTTGCGCTCGCCGAACAGCAGCCAGTTGCGCGCCCTGCCCGCCAGCGCGCGCGCCTTCAGGTGGCCGCGCAGGCCGGCGATGCCGCTGCCGTTGCCGATCAGGATCAGCGGCCGCTGCAGATTGTCTTCCAGCCGGAAGCGGCGGTGCTGGCGCAGCCGCAGCTGCACAGTCTGGCCGACCTCGGCCTGCTGCGTCAGCCAGCCCGAGGCGGCGCCGTGGCTGCCGTCGGCATGCGTGTGCAGGCGCACCAGCAGGTGCACGCGGCCGTCGGCCGGGATCGAAGCGATCGAGTATTCGCGGGCGCGCTCCAGGTCGGAGGGCGCGGCGGCCTGCACCAGGTCGCCCGATTCCCAGGCCGGCAGATCCCCGTCCTGCGGTTCCAGTTCCAGGTGGTAGACCGGGGCGCCGGCGCTGCCCGGATTGAGCAGCACGCGCGCGGCCAGGCGCCACGGCGCGAAGGCCGGAGCGCCCCAGTCCGGCGCATCGCTGGTGCCGGCCAGATGGCTGAGCTGCTGGCGCCAGGCGCCGATGGCCTCGGCCGAGCTGCGGTTGACTTCGACGCGGGGGAAGAGGCTTTGCGCGCCCTGCTCCTGCAGCCACGCATCGAGCGCGCGGCCGAAGCCGCAGAACTGGGCGTAGGCGCTGTCGCCCAGCGCCAGCACGGCGTAGTGCAGGTGCGGCAGCGCCAGCCCCCTGGTCATCAGGCGGCCGGCAAAGGCGGCGGCGGCATCGGGAGCGTCGCCCTCGCCGTAGGTGCTGACCAGGAACAGGATGCGCTCGGCGCGCTGCAGATCCTCGTCCCGCAACGCCGACAGCTCGCTCAGCTGCGCCGGGATGCCGGCCAGCCGCAGCGTCGCCAGCGTTTGTCCGGCCAGCTCCTCGGCGTTGCCGGTCTGGCTGGCGTAGGCGACGATCCAGCCCGGGTTCGCGGCCGCCTCGGCCTTGGCGCGCCGCGCGGCCAGGCGCTTGCGGCGCGTGCGCAGATACGGGGCCAGGCAGACCAGCGCATAGCTCATCGCCAGGCTGGCTACCAGCATCAATCGGGTGGGGTCGTTGGTCCAGATCATTCGTCTAGCATGTTGCGTAAATGGGTACTCATATGTTCGGTAAAACCGCCGTCGCGACGGCGGGCGACGAAGCGCGCCGCCAGGCCCTGTTGTTCGGCCAGGCGCAGGCCGTGATCGCAACCCAGCACCGTCAAGGCGGTGGACCAGGCGTCGGCGGCCATGCATTGAGGATGGACCACGGTGACGGAGGCCAGATCGTTGGCGATCGGCATGCCGTTGCGCGGATCGATGGTGTGGGAATAGCGCTGTCCGTCCAGCTGGAAATAGCGGCGGTAGTCGCCCGAGGTCGCCACCGACAAGCCGTGCAGGGCCAGCACCAGCTCATCCAGCTGCGCATCGTCCACCTGCTCCAGCGCCACCCACCACGGCTGGCCGTCCGGCTTGACGCCGGCGCCGCGCAGCTCGCCGCCGACTTCGACCAGGTAGTGCGCATAGCCCTGCGACTTCAGAAAATACGCCAGACGGTCGACGCTGTAGCCCTTGGCCACCGCCGACAAATCCAGCTGCACGCCGCCCGGCTGCAAGGCGCGGCGGCCGTCGCGCTCCAGCGCCACCGGGTGCGCGGCCAGCGCGGCGCGCACGGCGGCGATCCGCGCGGCGGCAGGCGGCACGAAATCGGGCTGGTCGAACCTGCCGTGCGGGCCGAAGCCCCACAGGTTCACCAGTTCACCGGCGCAGGGATCATAGGCGCCGCCCGAGCAGCGCGCCACCTCCATCGCAAACGCCAGCACATCGAAAAACGCCGGCGGCAGCGGATGCCAGCTGCCCGCCCCGGCGCGGTTGAAACGGCCCAGGTCGGAGTCCTGTTCCCAGTGGCTCATCTCCGCCACCACCGTGTCCAGCTGCTGTTGCAGGCCTTGCTGCAGCCGGGCGCCATCGTCGCCAGGCGCGGCCACCAGCCGCACCGACCAGCTGGTGCCCATGCTGCGGCCGCCAAAATCGCGGATCACGCCGTCGGCGGGCGCCGGCTCGTCGGCGACCACATGCGGCAACAGGACGCGGCGCATCGCCAACTTACTGCGGCAGGATTTCTACCGTCGCCGCGTAGGTCGCGCGACGCGGCGCCATCTGCGGCGGCTGCCCCGGCACCTGCGGCGCGGCGGCCGGCCAGGCGCTGCTGACCAGGTACATGCCCGCGGCCGGCAGCTCGAACGTCGCTTCGCCGTTGGCGTCGGTGTTCTTGCGGATCTCGCCCAGCGTGCCGCGATAGCGCACGCCGCCCGGGATCAGGCTGAAGCCCTGGTTGGCCGCGGGCTTGCCGTCCAACAGGAAGCGCCAGGTGGCCTTCTCGCCCGAACGCATATCGTTCGGATGCGTCACCGGCACCAGCTCCAGGCCGACGCCGGTCGGCTTGAACACCGCCATGTCCGGCGTGCCAGTCGAGACGAAGGTTTCCAGGCGGCCGTGGGTGCGCGTCAGCTTGACGTCGGTGGCGTCGGCCGGCACATCCTTGGCCAGCGATTCCTCGCTGCCGCGGAAGCGTTTCATCTCGCCGGCCTTGTCCTTGTAGCTGCCCATCACGCTCTGCGACACCAGCGCGATACGGTAAGTGCCCGGCTTCGGCAGCTTGACGTCGAAGGTGTTGCGCAGCTTGCCGTTGCCGACGTTCTCCATGGCCAGCTTGCCGCCGTCCGGGCCGGTGATGACGATGCCGTCCAGCTTGAGCGGCTGGTGGTCGATATCGAACAAGCCTTCGGAGATGGCGGCGTCCACGGTCAGCCAGGCTTCCTTGCCTTCGACGATGGTCGACGACGGCAGCAGCCACGGCTTGTGCGCCTGCGCGCCCAGGGACAGGCCGGCCAGCGCCAGGGCGATCAACGATTTATACAGTTTCATGGACAGGCCTTAAGGTTTGAGTTGGACAACCACGGCGCCCAGTTCTTCCTTGCCCTGGCCGCTCACGTTCTGCGCCGACTTCGGCGGCCATTGCAGCGGCACCTTGACCGCTTCGCGGCCGCCGGCTTCGCGCGCCGCTTCCACCACCAGCGTGTACTGGCCGGCCGGCAGCTTGTCCAGCGTGGCTTTCGCGCCCGGGAAGCTGAGCGACTGTTCGCCCGGCGCCCTGGTCGCGCCGCTCACGCCGTCCATCGGCATTTCCAGGTCGCGGCCGCTCTTGCGCCACCATTGGCGGACGTCCTTGAGCCACTTGGTGCCGGCGTTGTCCTTCTTCTTGGTGTCGTACAGCACGGCCAGGTTGGCCACCACTTTCTGGTCGGCGTTTTCCAGCCAGGCCGCGATGTACGGGCGATGGTACTCGGCCACATTCAACTGCGGCACTTCGAGTTTGAGGGCCAGATCGGCGCCCATGGCCGAGGCACTGGCCAGAGGCAGGCTGAGTGCGATGGAATAGCGTAGTTTCATGGAGTACCTGTCGTGAGATTAATGAATGAACAGCAGTGCGATAACAAACGGAATCAGGACGCCCAGGCCCACCATCGGCCAGGTGAACGGGCGGTTGGCCGCGTGGAATTTCAGGATCAGCAGGCCGGTGATGCAGAACACCAGGCAGGCGCCGGCGAAGATGTCGATGAACCAGTTCCAGGCCGCGCCGGTGTTGCGGCCCTTGTGCACGTCGTTGAGCCAGGAGACCCAGCCGCGGTCGGTGTTCTCGAATTCGGCGGCGCCGTCTTCCAGCGCGATGCGCACCCAGGCGTCGCCGCCGGCCTTGGGCAGCGGCAGGTAGACTTCATCGGCGGCCCACTCGGCGGCGCGGCCGCCGGCCTGCACCTTCCAGGTCGCCAGCAGCCATTGCTCGGCGGCGGCCGGCAGCGGCTGCTTGTCGCCGTCGTGCCCGGCGGCGTAGGCGCGCAGCTGCGCCGCCAGCGCCGCCGGCACGGTGGCCTGCTGGCGCACGACGGCCGGCTTGGCCTCGATCTGCGACGCGTGGTTCAGGGTGATGCCGGTGATGCTGAACAAGAACATGCCCATCAGGCACATCGCCGAACTGACCCAGTGCCATTGGTGCAGATGCTTGAGCCAAACGGCACGGCTGGCGTTGCGGGTGGAGGCTGCGGCTTGGGCGCTCAAGGGCTTTCCTTCAAAGGGACAAATGCAGATGATAATGATTATCATTTGCGAAGTCAATCGCCATCATGTATCGACTATGTAAATCTGGGTGAAGTCGCGCACGGTGCGCGCGGCGCAGGCGGGTTAAGCTGGGGCTGACCATCCACGACCATCATGGAGGCGCATCATGCCGCTCTATACCCAGGAACAAATCCATACCCTCGCCGCCAAGATCAAGGATGTGCGCTTCGGCATGTTCACCACGGCCGGCGACGACGAACAGATCAGCAGCCGTCCGCTGACCGCGCAGCAGATCGACAACGAAGGCAACCTATGGTTCTTCACGTCCGACGAGGCCGACTTCGCGGGCGACCTCGAGCGCCATCCCGGCGTCAACGTCAGTTTTTCCAATCCGGCCGAGAGCCTGTACCTGTCGGTGGCCGGCCGCGCCTACCTGCTGAAGGACAGGGCCAAGGCGCGCGAGTTATGGAACCCGACGGTACGTGGCTGGTTCCCCGGCGGCCTGGACGATCCGCACCTGGCGTTGATCAGGGTGCGCATCCAGAGCGCCGAGTACTGGGATGCGGGCGCCGGCAAGATGAAGCAGCTGTTCCAGCTGGCCAGGGCCGCCCTCAGCGGCCGCAGGCCGTCGCAAACGGGCCGCCACACCACGATCTGCCTGTAAAAAAGGGGCAGATGAACTGCCCCCGGCGGGTTGTCGCTCAGGACTTGGCGCTGCCGCCGGACGACCCCGAGCGGCTGGAACCGCTGGAACCGCCGCGGCTGCCGCGGCTGTTGTCGTCCTCGTCCTCGTCGCTGCGGCCCTTGCTGCCGCCGCCGCTGCCTTGCGATGCGCTGCCGCCGGTGCTGCTCTGGCTGCTGCGGGCATCGTTCTTGTGGCTCATGCTGCCGGCGCGGCGCGCTTCTTCGGATGTGAATTCGTGCGCCGTGCCTTTCTCGTGAGCCGCGCGGCCGCCTTCGGCCGCGATCTCACGTTGCTGTTCCGGGTCCATCGAAGCGAAACCGCGCTTGCTGGTGTCCTTCTGCTGGCTGCCGGATTTGTCGCCCTGCTTGCTGCCCTGGTCGCCGCCCTGGTTGGAAGTGGCCATGATTTCCTCCTGTCGTTATCGCTGACTGATCCTGCTTGCTGCACAGGAGCAGTCATCGTAGTGCAGGGCCCAACCGCACAATATAGGACGCATGCAGACAGCGATGTAGGACCATTCCGGGTACCGGTTGTATGCCTAACCGAATGTCTCTTACCTTTTCACACAGGCACTTCGAACACGGTGTCCCCGGTGGTGACGAACAGCCGCTCGCCGGGCTCGCGCACCACAGCGTGGCCGCCGGTGAAGGCGCCGAACGACGGCAGCACCGCCCGCGTCGCCCCCAGCAGAAAGCAGGGCAGCATCAGCGATTCCCAGCCATGGTGCAGCCGGTACAGCGGATGCACATGGCCGGCCAGCACATAGGCCGGCACCAGCACGTCGGGATGGTGGCAGAACGCGAACGGCGTCAGCGCGTGCGGCTCGTCGACCATGTCGATCCGCAGCGAGGCCGGCGGATCGCCCGCATGCGCATCGTGATTGCCGCGCACCACCACCATCCGCAGCCGCGGATGCCGCCAGCGCCACTCGCGCATGGCCTCCAGCGTGGCCGTCGCGTGCGCGGCCCTGGCGTGCATGAAATCGCCGAGAAACAGAATCTGATCGACATCGTACTGCGCGATCAGCGCGTCGAGCGCGCCGGTATTGGCGGCGGTGGTGCCGCCCGGCACCGGCACGCCCAAGGCGCGGAACGACGCCGCCTTGCCGAAGTGGATATCGGCCACCACCAGCATTTTCTCGCGCGGCCAGTACAGCGCCTTCTGCGCCAGCAGCATCACCAGTTCGCCCGCCAGCCAGGCCGGCGCCGCAGCCGGCATCAGCGCGCTCATGGCCCGGCCGCCTTTTCCAGTTCGCGCACCATGCGGGCCACGCGGTCGGACAGTTTTTCGGTGCTGAGTTTTTCGCGGAAGCGTTCCACCATCAGCCCGAAGCCGAACGGCGTGGCGCGCTTGACCTGGTGGAAGCTGACGCTGCGCGCCTGCAGCGCCAGCAAGGTCGCGCGCAGCCGGCCCAGCTCCAGCTCCTGCTCCAGCACTTCGCGCTGCGCCTGCGTCAACAGCAGGTTGCCCGCGTCGTGCTGGCTGAACACCGAAAAGAACAGCGACGACGACGCCTGCAACTGGCGCGCGCTTTTGGGCTGGCCGGGATAACCCTGGAACACCAGCCCGGCGATGCGGGCGATCTCGCGGAAGCGCCGCCGCGACAGCTCGGCCGCGTTCAGGCTGGCCAGCACGTCTTCCAGCAGATGGTCGGTGCTGAACAGCGCCACCTGGTCGCCATGCGCGCCGGCCAGCAGCGCCGGCCAGTCCAGCTGTTGCGGCGCCAGCAGCTCCAGGCCGTAGTCGTTGACGGCGATGGAAAACGTCGCCGGCGCCAGGCTCCCCACGCGCCACGCCAGCAGCGAGGCCAGTCCGATATGCACCGAACGTCCGGCGAACGGGAACATGAACAGGTGGCAGCCCTCGCGGCTTTGCATGGCCTCGATGACGGTGGCGCCGGGCGTCGGCAGGGCCGACCAGCGCCGCTGGATCGCCAGCAGCGGCTGCAAGGCCTGCATCTCCGGGCCGAGAGGCGGATCGTCGTCGCGGGCCAGCGCGGCAAGGCGCAGCTGCTCGAGCGCCGCATGCGCCAGTTCGGAGGACAGCGGCATCTTGCCGCCCTGCCAGCGCGGCACCGCGCCCCTGGCGCCGGTGGCGCGGCGCACGTAGGCCGTCATCTCGTGCAGGCGGACGAATTCCAGTATCCGCCCCGCGAACAGGAAATGGTCGCCCTTGCGCAGCCGCGAGATGAAGCCCTCCTCCACGCTGCCCAGCCGCCCGCCGCCCAGGTACTTGACCTGCAACGCGGCCTCCGACACGATGGTGCCGATGCCCATGCGGTGGCGCCGCCCGAGCGCGGCGTCCGGCACGCGGTAGACGCCCTCCTCGTCCGGCAGCACGCGGCGGTATTCGGGATAGACGGCCAGCGTCTGCCCGCCGCGCGCCACGAAGTCCAGCGCCCATTGCCATTCGCCGGGCGTCAGGTCGCGATACGACCAGGCGCTGCGCACTTCCGCATACAAGGCCTCCGGCCGGAAGCCGCCGCCCAGCGCGATCGTCACCAGATGCTGCACCAGCACGTCGAGCGGCTTCTCCGGCACCGGCCGCGCCTCGATATCGCGCGCGGCCACCGCCTGCTTCGCGCCGGCCGCCTCCAGCAGCTCCATGCTCTGCGTCGGCACCAGCGTCAGTCGCGAGACGCGGCCCGGCGCGTGGCCGCTGCGGCCGGCCCGCTGCAGCAGCCGCGCGATGCCCTTGGCGCTGCCGATCTGCAGCACCCGCTCCACCGGCAGGAAGTCCACGCCGAGATCCAGGCTGGAAGTGCAGACCACCGCCTTCAACCGCCCCTGCTTCAGGCCCTGCTCCACCCAGTCGCGCACCTCCTTGTCGAGCGAGCCGTGATGCAACGCGATCAGGCCCGCCCAGTCGGGACGCGCATCGAGCATGTGCTGATACCAGAGCTCCGCCTGCGAACGCGTGTTGGTGAACACCAGCGTGGTGGCGTGCCGTTCGATCTCCGCGATCACCGGCGCCAGCATCTGGATGCCGAGATGCCCGCCCCACGGAAACCGCGACGGCTGCACGGGGATCAGCGTATCGATCACGATCTCCTTGGCGACGTGGCCTTCGACGACGACGCCGTCCGGCATCAGCGCCTCCCGCGCGCGCGCCAGGTTGCCCAGCGTGGCCGACAGCCCCCACACCAGCAGGCGCGGATTCCACTGCCGCAGGCGCGCCAGCGCGAGCTGCGTCTGCACGCCGCGCTTGTTCCCCATCAGCTCATGCCACTCGTCGACGACGACCATGTCCAGCTGCGCGAACTGGGCCAGCGCCTCCGCCTTGCTGAGCATGAGCGTCAGGCTTTCCGGCGTGGTGATCAGGGTTTCGGGCAGGCGCTTGTTCTGCCGCGCGCGCTGGGCCGAGCCGGTGTCGCCGGTGCGCGCTTCGATCTGCCAGTGCGGCGCCAGTTCGGCGGCCGACTGCTGCAGGGCGCGCAAGGTGTCGGCCGCCAGCGCGCGCATCGGCGTAATCCACAGCACGCGCAGGCCGGGCTTGGCGCGCGCGGCCGCGGCAAGGCCGGCGGCGCGCTGCAAGGCGGCGAACCACACGGCATACGTCTTGCCCGCGCCGGTGCTCGCATGCAGCAGGCCGGAATGGCCCGCGCCGGCGGCGGCCCAGACTTCGCGCTGGAACGGGAACACGCTCCAGCCTCGCGCGGCAAACCAGTCCTCGGCCTGCCGGGCGGCGCTCATGATGCGAGCAGCGTTTTCAGCGCATCCAGCGTATCGGCTTCCTCGATGGACTTGTCCTCGCGCCGCCGCAGGATGCGCGGGAAGCGCACGGCGATGCCGGACTTGTGGCGCGGCGAACTGGCGATGCCTTCGAAGCCGATCTCGAACACCATGCTCGGCGTGACGCTGCGCACCGGGCCGAATTTTTCGATGGTGGTCTTGCGGATGGTCTTGTCCACCTGCGCGATCTCGGCGTCGCTCAGGCCGGAGTAGGCTTTGGCGAACGGCACCAGCTTGCGCTGGCCGTCGTCGTCGTCCCACACCGCGAAGGTGTAATCGGTGTACAGCGCGGCGCGCCGTCCATGGCCGCTCTGCGCGTAGATCAGCACCGCGTCCACGCTGTACGGATCGATCTTCCACTTCCACCAGGTGCCGCCGCTCTTGGTGCGGCCCACGCCGTACTGCGCATCGCGGGCCTTGAGCATCATGCCTTCGACGCCGCGCTCGCGCGATTCCTCGCGTATCCGCGCCAGCTGCTGCCAGCTGTCGGCCACGATCACAGGCGCCAGCCGCAGTTGCGGCGTGCCGGGCTGGCGGGCGATGAACTGCTCCAGCATGCGGCGGCGCTCGGACTGCGGCAGCTGGCGCAGGTCGCGGCCTTCATACTCAAGCAGGTCGTAGGCGAGCAGCACGGCCGGCAGCTCCGCCCAGCGCACGGCCGCCGCCGACAGCCCTGCTTGCTGGCCATGCGCTTCTGCAGATCGGCAACGGCGCCGCGCGCGGCCGCCATGCCAGACCAGGATCTCGCCGTCGAGCACCACGCCGTCCGGCAGGCGCAGCGCGGCCAGTTCGGGAAAGCGTTCGGTGATCAGGTCTTCGCCGCGCGACCACAGGCTGTTCTGCCCTCCCCGGCTGACCAGCTGCGCGCGCATGCCGTCGTACTTCCATTCGACCTGCCAGTCCGACAGCTCGCCCAGCGTGGCCGGATCCCGTTCCAGCGGATGCGCCAGGAAGAAGGGATAGGGCTGGCCGCCGCGCTGCGCGGTGTCGTCCTCGCCGTGGGCGGCGATCAGCTGCAGGAAGCCGGCCGGCGTCGGGCTGACGCCGCCGTCGGTCCAGCCCATCAGGCGCTGCGCCAGCAGCTTGCTGTCGACGCCGGCGACGGCGCTCAGCGCGCGCGTCACCAGCAGGCGCGACACGCCGACACGGAAGCCGCCGCCGATCAGCTTGGTCAGCAGGAAGCGCTCGCGCGTATCGAGCTGGTCCCAGAACAGCGACAGCGCGGCGCGTATCGCTTCCGGCGCGGCGCCGCGCAACGGCGCGATCGCCAGCTCGATCCAGTCGGCCAGGCCGATCTCGCTCTGGTGCCGGGGCGGCGGCAGGATGTGGGCGATGGTCTCGGCCAGGTCGCCGACGACGTGGTAGCACTCGTCGAACAGCCAGTCGTCGAGGCCGGAATATTCGATGGCGCACTGGCGCAGCAGCTTGGTCGGCACCGCCTGGCGCGGCTTGCCGCCGGCCAGGAAATACACGGCCCAGGCGGCATCGGCCGGGGCGGCGCTGGCAAAGTAGTTCTGCAGCGCGGCCAGCTTGCGGCTGGTGGACGTGGTCTCGTCGAGGTCGGCGTACAGGCGGGCGAATTCACGCATCGGCCCCTCCTTCCGGCGCGGCTGGCGCGGCGGCGGCCGGCGCGTCGTCGGCCTCGTCGTCGCCATATTCGGTATCGAAGCCGCTGGCCTGCAAGCCCTGCTGCTGCAGCCAGCGCACCAGCACGGCGATCGAGCCGTGCGTGACGATCACGCGCTGCGCGCCGGTAGCGCTGATGGCCTGCATCAGCCCGGGCCAATCGGCGTGGTCGGACAGGACGAAGCCGCGATCGACGCCGCGCCGCCGGCGCGCGCCGCGCAACTGCATCCAGCCGCTGGCGAAGGCGTCGCTGAAATCGCCGAAGCGCTTGATCCACGGCGAACCGGCCGCCGACGGCGGCGCGATGACGATGGCGCGGCCGATGGCTTCCTTGTCCACCTCGCCCACCATCGCGGTCGGCGGCAGCCGCACGCCTTCGTCGCGGTAGACTTGATTAAGCGCCTGCACGGCGCCGTGGCAGATGATGGGGCCGATGGACGGATCCAGCCCGCTGAGGATGCGCTGCGCCTTGCCGAAGCTGTAGCACTGCAGGATGCTGGCGCGGCCCAGCTCGGCGTTGGCGCGCCACCAGTCGTTGATGTCGGCAAACACCTCGCGCTCCGGCTGCCAGCGGTAGACCGGCAGGCCGAACGTGGATTCGGTAATGAAAGTGTCGCAAGCCACGGGCTCGAACGGGGTGCAGGTCGCGTCCGCTTCGACCTTGTAGTCGCCGGACGCCACCCATACCTCGCCCCGGTGCTCCATGCGCACCTGTGCCGAGCCCAGCACATGGCCGGCCGGATGCAGCGATATTGTCACGCCGTTGTGCGTGACGCGTTCGCCGTAAGCGAGCCCATCCACATTGATCGGGCCGAGCCGCGCCCGCATGACGTTCACGCCCGGTGCGGCCGCCAGGTAGTGCTGGTGTCCGCCGCGGGCATGGTCGCCATGGGCGTGCGTGATGACAGCGCGCTCGACCGGCCGCCATGGATCGATGTAAAAACCGCCTGGAACACAGTACAGGCCTTCCTTGCGCACTACCACCATATCGGACATGGCTTGCTTTCAAAATTCGATGTCCGATGCTAGCGCCTGCCGGCAAGCCTATCTGTCATCCAACGCACCCAGCTCACACAGTATCGATATATTCCGTCATGAATCCTATGTTGTCGTTCACCTTCTGGTTGATGATAACGTGCTCGTCGCCGACCATCAGCATGGCGTCGATATACGGCGACACCCTGGGCGGCCCGTATGACACGGGTTTTTCTTCCCTGGACAGTACTCCCTGCTTTCCCTGACGCGGTAGGACGGCGTTCTTTTTTCTGGTTGACATAGGTAATCCGTTTTTTATGATCAACAAATCGCTGGACGGGCGAACCGCAGCGCACCGACTCCAGAGTATCGCGGGCGGCGCGCGCACGCCATCGGAGGCTGCCTACAACTATCGTAGGAGTGTCACGGAAAACGGCTAGGAGTCGCTAGGAGTTGATTCCCTTCATGCCCTCGGCCGGGTAGCGGTCGCCGGCCGCCATGCCCGGCGGCAGCGCGGTGGCGATGCGCGCCAGTTCTTCGCCGCTCAGTTGCACGCGCAGCGCGCCCAGGTTCTCCAGCAGATAAGGGATGCGCTTGGTGCCCGGGATGGGCACGATATCGTCGCCCTGCGCCAGCAGCCAGGCCAGCGCCAGCTGGGCCGGCGTGCACCCCTTGCCGGCGGCGATCTCGCGCACGATGTCGACGATGCGCTCGTTGGCGGCCAGGTTGTCCCCGGCGAAGCGCGGGCTGAACCTGCGGAAATCGCCTTCTTCCAACGGCATCACCTTCCCGGTCAGGAAGCCGCGGCCCAGCGGGCTGTAGGCGCAGAACACGGCGCCCACTTCGCGGCAGGCTTGTAGCACTCCTTCCTCCGGGTCGCGCGTCCACAGCGAGTACTCGCTTTGCACGGCCGCCACCGGATGCACGGCGGCGGCGCGGCGCAAGGTGGCGGGCGACACTTCGCTCAGGCCGATGCCGCCGATCTTGCCCTCGCGGACCAGTTGCGCCAGCGCCTCCATCGAGGCCTCCAGCGGCGTCTGCGCCAGGTTCAAACGGTGCATATAGTATAAATCGATATGCTCGACGTTCAGCCGGCGCAGCGAGGCCTCGCACGCTTCGCGGATGTAGGCCGGCGAATTGTCGACGCGGCGCTCGTAGCTGCCGGCCTTGCGCACCAGGCCGAACTTGGTGGCCAGCGTGACATGCTCGCGCTTGCCGCGCAGGAAGCGGCCCAGCAACGCTTCATTGTGGCCGGCGCCGTAGGAATCGGCCGTGTCGTACAGCGTGACGCCGGCCTCGTAGGCCGCCTCCAGCGTCGCCAGCGATTGGGCGTCGTCGGTGGAACCGTAGAACTCCGACATGCCCATGCAGCCCAAACCGATACCCGATAATTTTTTCATGCTGACCTCCTTGTTTGTCGATGCAGGCGAGTCTAGCCAGCATGGGCGGCGCGCGGAATGGGCAAAATCGTGATACCTTTTCGGTATCATGAGAAAACTCGATACCCACGCCTTGGAGATCTTCGTCGCCGTCGCCCAATGCCTGAACTTCCGCCAGGCCGCCGAACAGCTGCACATGACGCAGCCGCCGCTGAGCCGCGCCGTGCGGCAGCTGGAGGAACGGCTGGGCACGCGCCTGTTCGAGCGCGACACCCAGCACGTCGCGCTGACGCCGGCCGCCGCCGAACTGCTGCCGCGCGCGCTGCGCATCCTGGCGCTGCTGGAGCAGGCCGAGCAGGCGCTGCAAACGCGCCAGCCGGCCACGCGGCTGCGGCTGGGCATGACGTCGTCGATGGAGTCCGACCTGTTCCGCGCCTTCACCGACGGCGTCACGGCCGCCATCGACGGCGCCGCGCTGGACACCGTCTTCGACGCCTCGCCGCGCCTGGTGGCCCGCCTGCGCGCGCGGCGGCTGGACGCGGCCATCATCGCGCTGCCGACCAAGACCTTCGACCTGCCCGTGCTCCAGCTGGGCAAGCAGCCGACGCTGGTCGCGCTGGCCAGCCGCCATCCGCTGGCCAAGCGCCGCAGCCTGTCGCTGGCCGACCTGCAAGACCAGCCGGTGTACTGGTTCGAACGCGCGCGCCAGCCGGCCTTCTTCGACCACAGCCACGCGGTGTTCCGCCGCCACGGCTTCGCGCCGCGCTTCCTGCTGGAGCCGCACGACCATCATGTGCTCTTGAGCGACGTGGCGGCCGGCAAGGGCATGGCGCTGCTGCCGGCCTCGTTCGCGGCGATCAGCCGCGGCGGCGTGTCCTACCGCAAGCTGAAGGAAGGCGACGAACTGGCGGCCGGCCTGGGCCTGATCGTCGCCGACGGCCACCCCGCCGCCGCCGTGCTGCGGCGCCTGGCGGCCGAGACGCTGGGCTGATCGGCAGCGTACCGGCGCGGAAACGGCTACCATATCGTCCTCGGCATATTTTTCTTAGAAGAACACCATGACTTTCACCCTCAGCGACACCGCCTACGGCACCGACACTCCCGCAGCCAAGCTCGCCATGTTCGACGACCTGCGCTCGCAACTGACCGGCCTGGTGCACGGCGAGCGCGACCTGATCGCCAACACCGCCAACTTCAGCTCGCTGGTATTCAACAGCATGCCGGGCTTGAACTGGGCCGGCTTCTACTTCCTCAAGGGCGACGAGCTGGTACTGGGGCCGTTCCAGGGCAAGCCGGCCTGCATCCGCATCAAGAAGGGGCGCGGCGTCTGCGGCGCCACCGTGGTCGAAGGCAAGTCCATCGTCGTGCCGGATGTGCATGCATTCCCCGGCCACATCGCCTGCGACGTCAACTCGCGCTCGGAGCTGGTGGTGCCGGTGCGCGGCGCCGGCGGCGAGATCGTCGGCGTGTTCGACCTCGACAGCCCGCTGCCGAACCGCTTCGACCAGACCGACGCCGACGGCATCGAGATGCTGGTCAAGATCCTCGAAGCCACGCTGGCCTAAGCACGTCATTCCCGCGCACGCGGGAATCCATGCTGAGCCGGCACGCACGCGGCCTATGGGTTCCCGCCTGCGCGGGAACGACTTCGTTTTTTTTCGCTTGCCAACAGACCGACCGGTCTGTACAGTAAACCCATGACCACCCCACCTACCCGAGACCGCCTGATCCGCGCCATGGGCGACGCGCTGCAACGCAAGGGCTTGCACGGCGTCGGCCTGAGCGAGATCCTGGCCGCCGCCGACACGCCCAAGGGCGGCCTCTACCACCACTTCCCCGGCGGTAAGACCGAACTGGCCGTGGCCGCCATCGAACAGCAGGTGGCCGAACTGTGCGCCCTGCTCGACAAGCTGCTGCCCGCCGCGTCCGACCCGGTGGCCGCGCTTGAGCAGTGGACCGCCCGCGCCCAGCAACTGCTGGCCGCCAGCGGCTTCCAGCGCGGCTGCCCGCTGGCCACGGTGGCGCTGGAGTCGGAAGTGGACGACGTCGCCATCCGCAAGGCGCTGGCCGACGGCTTCGCCGCCATCCGCGAACGCCTGGCGCTGGCCTTGCAGGCGTCGGGGAAAATCGCCAACGCCGCCGGCCTGGCCGCGCTGATCGTGGCCGCCTACGAAGGCGCGCTGCTGCAAGCCCGCGTGGCCGGCAGCGTGGCGCCGATGGAGCTGGTCAGCGCCACCCTGTTCCCGCTGCTGCGCACCCAACTCCAAGGAAATACCCATGACTAAGCAGCTCACCCTGACAGCGGCCGACGGCTACCCGGTCGTCGCCACGCTCTACCCGGCCGCCGGCGCGGCCAAGGCGCAGCTGATCGTCGCCAGCGCCACCGGCGTGCCGCAGGGCTACTACCGCCGCTTCGCCGAATTCGCCGCCGCGCGCGGCTACCGCGTGCTGACGCTGGACTATCGCGGCATCGGACTGTCCAGCCCGGCCACGCTGAAGGGCTTCGACGTGGACTTCCTGGACTGGGGCCGGCTCGACCTGGCCGCCGCCGTCGACTACATGGCCGACACGGCGCTGCCCTTGCTGATGATCGGCCATTCCTACGGCGGCCACGCGCTCGGCCTGCTGCCCAACCAGCACAAGATCGCCGCCTGCTATCTGTTCGGCACCAGCGCCGGCTGGCACGGCTGGATGCCGCCGCTGGAACGCGTCAAGGTCTGGATCACCTGGCACATCGCCGGCCCGCTGCTGACGCGCTGGCACGGCTACCTGGCCTGGAGCAAGCTGGGCATGGGCGAGGATTTGCCGCTGTCCATCTACCGCCAGTGGAAACGCTGGTGCGGCTTCCCGCGCTACTTCTTCGACGATCCCAGGATGGGCGACATCCGCAGCAGCTACGACCGGGTGCGCATGCCGGTGATGGCGGTCAACGCGCTGGACGATCTGTGGGCGCCGCCGGCCTCGCGCGACGCCTTCATGGCCGGCTACCGCAACGCCAGCGTCACCACCGCCGACATCGATCCGGCCCGCGCCGGCATCGGCGCCATCGGCCACATGGGCTACTTCCGGGCCAGCGCCCAGCCGCTGTGGGAAGACGCGCTGGGCTGGCTTCAGCTTCAGACCGAGCTGAGCTCCGCCACGAAATCGTAGGCGTCGCCGCGGAAGTACGAGCGGCAAAACTCCACCACCCGGCCGTCGGACAGGAAACCCAGGCGTTCGACGGCCAGCCCGGCATCGGCCGCCTTCGCCTCCAGCAGCCGCGCCTGCTCGGCATCCAACAGCAGCGCCGACAGCCGCTGCAAGGCGCGCACCGGCCGGTGGCCGTAGCGGTGCAAGGCCTCGTACATCGATTTATCCACCGCCTCCAGCGAAGGCAGATAGCAGCCGGGCACGGTCGCGTACTCCAGGCACATCGGCGTGTCGTCGGCATAGCGGATGCGGTTGAAACGGTAGACCTGCTCGCCCGGGCTCAGCCGCAGCCGCGCCGCCTCCTCGCTGGTGGCGATGCCGACGGCGCGGTGCAGCCAGGTGCTGTTGGGCCGCCGGCCGCGCGCGCGCATGTCCTCTGAAAATGAGCTGAGCTTGGAAAAATTCTGCTCGATGCGGGTGTGGTTGATGAAGTTGCCGGAACCGGGACGCCGCACCAGCAAGCCCTCCGCCACCAGCCCGTCCAGCGCCTTGCGCACCGTCAGCCGCGACACGTTCAAGTCGGTGGCCAGCTTGCGTTCCGGCGGCAGGGCGTCGTCCGGCAGCAGCACGCGCTGGGCGATGGCCTCGCGCAAGGCGCGCTGCAACTGGTGATACAGCGGCAAGCTGCTGCTCTCGCTCAGCACCTGCTTGATGTTGGTTAACGTCACCATGCGATCCCTTTTTGCCCATAAACAAGTACCAATCCAGTACCAAAAACACACTGGAAACATTGGCGTATTCTTAATTTTCTGCACCAACAAGGTGAATACTAAGCCATTATTTGTCTAAAAAGCACTGGAATCGCATTTATTTTATAAGTGGTATTGTTTTGGTATTAATAGCTGCCGGCGCCACGGCCGGCTTGCTTATTGGGCGGCGGCGCGCGCCAGCAGCAGGCTGCGTTCGCGCTCGTTCTGCGTCAACTGCGCCGCGCGTTCGAATTCGAGGCGGGCCTCGCCGTGCCGTCCCAGCTTGGCCAGCAAATCGCCACGCACGCTGGGCAGCAGATGGTAGTGCTTCAGCGCCGCCACCTCCATCAAGCCATCCACCACTTCCAGGCCCGCCGCCGGCCCGAAGGCCATGGACAGCGCCACCGCGCGGTTCAACTCCACCACCGGCGAAGGCGCCAGCTGCGACAAGGCGTCGTACAGCGCGGCGATGCGCTGCCAGTCGGTGTCGGCCGCGCGCAGCGCGCGCGCATGGCAGGCCGCGATGGCCGCCTGCACGCCATAGGAACCGAGGCCGCGCCCGGTTTGCTCGGCGCGCGCCAATGCGGCCAGGCCGCGCCGTATCAGCATCTGGTCCCAGCGCGAGCGGTCCTGCTCCAGCAGCAGGATGGGCTCGCCGCCCGGGCCGACGCGGGCGCGGGCGCGCGAGGACTGGATCTCCATCAGCGCCACCAGGCCGTGCACCTCCGCCTCGTCCGGCGCCAGCGCGGCCAGGATGCGGCCCAGCCGCAGCGCCTCCTCGCACAGCGCCGGCCGCATCCAGTCGGCGCCGGCGCTGGCGGAATAGCCTTCGTTGTAGATCAGGTAGATCACCTGCAGCACCGACGCCAGCCGCTCGACCAGCTCGTGCGCGCGCGGCGCTTCGAACGGCACCCTGGCCTCGGCCAGCGTGCGCTTGGCGCGCACGATGCGCTGCGCCACCGTCGCTTCCGGCACCAGGAAGGCGCGGGCGATTTCCTCGGTGCTCAGGCCGCCCAGCAGGCGCAAGGTCAAGGCCACCCGGCCATCGGTGGGCAGCACCGGATGGCAGGCCACGAACACCAGCCGCAGCAGGTCGTCGCCGATATCGTTTTCCAGCGCGTCGGCGACGGCGGCGTCGAGATTGGGCGCGGCGTCCTGCAGCACGCCTTCGATTTCGTAGGTGAGCTCCGCTTCCTTTTCCTGATGCATCTGGCGGCGGCGCAGCACGTCCAGCGCGCGGTTCCTGGCGACCGTGGTCAGCCACGCGGCCGGCTGGTCCGGCACGCCGCTTTCGGGCCAGCGCTCCAGCGCCAGCACCAGCGCATCCTGCGCCAGCTCCTCGGCCTGGCCGACGTCGCGCAACATGCGCGCCAGCACGGCGATGATCTTGGCGGACTCCATCCGCCACACCGCCTCGACGATCTTGTCGACCTTGTGCTGCTTATCCGCCACGGGCTTTTTTCTTGAACGCTTCGCGCAGCTCCGTCTCCAGCAGCTCGGCGCGCAGGCGCTCTTCGGCGGCGCGCATTTCCGGCGTGAACTCCTGGTGGGCGATGCGCTCGCAGGCTTCGCGGATCTCCAGCGTCAGGTCGCCGTCGCCCGGATAGGGGTAGGTCTTGGCCCAGGCGATGGCCTCGTCCAGCGACGCCGCCTGCACCATCCAGTAGCCGGCGATCAGTTCCTTCACTTCGGTGAACGGACCGTCGACCACCGAGGTTTTCGAATTGGCGAAATGGACGCGCGTGGCCGAGGCGCTGGCCTTGAGGCCCTCGCCCGCCAGCAGCACGCCCTGCCGCACGCCGGCCTCGTTGTAGGCGTTCATGCGGTCGATCACTTCCGGCGGCGGCGCCAGGTCGGCCTCGGCGCCGGCGTCGGAACGGATGAAGATGACGTAGCGCGTCAACGCCTCGTCACGGCGCGGGATGTTGCCCGCCACCGTGCCGCGCTCGTCGAAGCCGTGGCAGTTGCCGGGACAGCCGGCGTCGCGGATTTCATACACTGCGCCGCTGTCGAACAAGGGCCACCAGCGCACCTGCTCGATCGCATCCTCTTTCGACGCCGCCTCGATCAGCGTGAAGCCGGCCACCAGCTCCCTGGGCGCGAACGGCCCGTGCAGCTGGCTCCACTCGCCGCCGCGGCGCAACAGGCGCACCGCCTCCGTGCTGGGCTTGAGAAAAGTTCCCGGCTCCAGCGCCGGCGGCTGTTGGCCGCGTTCGGTGCTCTGGTTGGCGCGGCGCAGTATCATGAATTCCATCGCATGCTCCTTTTTTCCGCTAAGGTAGCAGCATCACAGGCGGGCGCGCAAGGCCTCTTCCTGCGCGACCAGCTCCGGCGTGGCGACCTCGCCGAAATCCTCCATCTCGAACACCTGGCGGATTTCGATTTCCGACGGCACGTCGAACGGATTCGGGCAGCGCTTCATCCATTCGATGGCCTCTTCCTTGGACTTCACCTGCAGCAGCCAGAAGCCGGCGATCAGTTCCTTGGTTTCGGCGAACGGACCGTCGGTGACGGTGCGCGTGGCGCCGTCGTAGCGGATGCGCGCGCCCTTGGAGCTGGGATGCACGCCCTCGCCCGCCAGCAGCACGCCGGCGTTGACCAGTTCCTCGTTGAACTTGCCCATCGCCGTCATCAACTCGATGCTGGGCATCTTGCCGGCCTCGGAATCCTCGGTGGCCTTGACGATAATCATGAAGCGCATGTCGTTCTCCCCTTAGCCGCAGTTAGGCATCTGCTGTTTCATGGCCTCGGCCATTTCTTCCGGCGTCATGTCCTTGACGTGGGTGGCGATCGACCAGACGTGGCCGAACGGATCCGTGACCTGGCCGTAGCGGTCGCCCCAGAACATGTCGGCCGGCGGCATCCTGGCGGTGGCGCCGGCGTCTATCGCCTGGGCGTAGGTGGCGTCGGCATCGGGCACGTAGATGTGCAGCGTCACCGGGCTGCCCTTGAGCTTGAGCGGGCCGAGGTTGCCGAAGTCGGGGAACTCGTCCACCAGCATGACCTGGGAATCGCCGATGCGCACGGCGGCGTGCATGATCTTGCCGTCAGGCCCGCCCATGCGCGCGGTCTCGACGGCGCTGAAGGCTTTTTTGTAGAACTCGATGGCGGCCGCCGCGCCGTCAACCACCAGGTGCGGGGTGACGCTGTGCATGTCTTTCGGGATGGGATCTACTTTCGCAGTCATGGTGCTCTCCTTTAACGTGGGTTGAAACGAGTGAGAACGCTCACTCTACCTCCACGACGAAGCGGCACAAACCAAATCGACAGGCTTTTCAAAATATTTTTAAATATTTTTTATTGCCGGCATCGCGCGCCGGCCCCGCGGCCGGCGCGGCAGACCGCCTACTGGTCGATGAAGCCCACGATGGCCGGCACCACTTGTTCCGGCGCTTCGTCGATCAGCCAGTGGCCCGAGCCCTGGACGATGACGCTCTTCACATTGGTGGCCACGGTGCCGACCTGCTTGCCGAGGAATTCGCCGGCCGAGTACTGGCCGGCCAGCGTCAGCACCGGCATGGTCAGCTTGGTCTGCGACAGCGGGCCGAAGTCGGCGGCGTCGCGTTCGAAGTCGCTGAAGTAGGCGAAGCCGGCGCGCATGCCGCCCGGCTGGGCATAGGCCGCGGTGTACAGCTTGCGGTCCGCTTCCTTGACCGATTTGGTTTTATCGGCCGAGAAGTCGTTCCAGAAGTGTTCGAAGTAGATGCGTTCGCGGCCCTTCACCAGCGCCAGCGGGGTGTCGCCGTAGAAGTGGAAGTGCCACACGGCCTTGGCCGGGAAGGCGTTGCGCCAGTCGCCGACGCCGGGAATGAAGGCGTCCATCAGTACCAGCTTGCTGGTGTCGGCCGGGAACTGGACTGCGTAGCCGTAGGCCACCATCAGGCCGATGTCGTGGCCGACCACGGCGGCGGGCTCTCTGGTGATGCCTTTGACCAGTTCATGGATGTCGGTGGCCATGGTCTTCTTGTCGTAGCCGCTCTCCGCTTTTTCCGAGCCGCCGGCGCCGCGCAGGTCGGGCACGATGACGGTGTGGCGCTTGACCAGTTCGGCCATGGCGGGCGTCCACATATGGCCGGTCTGGCCGTAGCCGTGCAGCAGCACGACCGGGCTGCCCTGGCCGCCGATCTTGTAGTGCAGCTTGACGCCGTTGACTTGCGCGTATTTGTCGGCGAAACCGGCGACCTTGACGTCGATCGGGGCGGCGGCCGCGACGGCCAGGCCGGTGCTCAAAACCAGTGCTGCGGCAAGCACGGTGCGGCGAAGAATCGTGGTGCTGGTGTTCATGTTAGGCTCCTGAATGGGTGGGTGGTGCAATCACTATATGATTTAAATTCATGGCTATCAATCAGCCAAAAGGCAAGTAATCATTCATAATTTATGAACCTTAGACACCCTTTCCTGACCTCACTGCTGGTTCTGCTGAGCGCCGGAGCGGACGCCTGCGTGCTGCGCATCGGCTACACCTCGCAAAACGCCCCGCCCTATTTCATCGGCACGGATACGATCCCGGCGGCGCCCGGCGCCACCGTCGACCTGCTGAACGAAATGGCGGCGGCGGCAGGCTGCAAGACCGAACTGGTGCGCCTGCCGACCGCGCGCCTGCTGCTGGCGGTGAACGCCGGCCAGATCGACGCCACCGCGCTGGCCTCGCCGCCGGCCGGCCTGCCGTCCGTGGTCTATCCGCGCGACGCCGACGGCAAGCCCGATCCGGCGCGCGGCCTGCAGCACTACACGGTGATCATCGTGCGCGCGGCCGACCGGGCGGCGGCCGAGCGCGACCTGCCCGGCTTCCTGCATAAGCGGCGGGTGGGCGTCTCGCACGGCGTCTCGTTTGCCGGCGAGCTGCGCGCGGCCGGCCTGGCCGTGGACGACGGCGCCGCCGACGCGCGCCGCAATTTCGACAAGCTCAAACGCCACCGCGTCGACGCCGTCGCCATGTCGCTGAACGTGCCCGGCGATATGGACGAGGTGCTGGCGCGCGAACACGGCAAGGATCTGGTGCGGCTGGAACAGCTGTGGAGTTCGCACTCGCTGTGGTTGATGGTCAACAAGGATTACTACGGCTCGCACGGCGCGGCCGTGGAAGCGATGTGGAACTGGATGGGCAGCAAGGGCCGCAAGCGCCTGCCGGTACTGCTGAAGAAGTATGAAGCGCTGCCGCCGCAGGGTGGCGGCAGCGCTGCGCGGCTTTAGCCGGCGCGACGGCGGCGCAGTGCCGCCAGGCCGATCAGGCCGACACCCATCATCAGATAGGTTTCCGGTTCCGGCACGGCGGTCGTCACCAGCGTCAGCGCGCCGTACTGCGGCGCGATGTCGTTGCCGGCGAAGTTAAAGAAGCCGACGTCGGAGAAGTTCAGGGTGCTGGTGCCGGCGCCGATCACCTTGAAGCTCAGGTGCGCCAGGCTGCCGCCGCCGCTCTCGCCGGGCACGGCGCCGAACTTCGCGCCGTACACATAGGACACCAGCCCCGGCGTGCCGTTCAGGTCGACCACGCCGAAGTCGGTGGCGCCGCCGCCCGTGCCCAGGAAGCCGCCCTCGCTCGCGCCGGTCACTTGCAGGTAGGCCGGGTTAAACAGCAGCGAGAAATTGTAGCTGTACAAATCCGTGACGTCGGCGATGCGGATGTCCAGGTCGATGGTCGAGCCGACCACGCCGGTCGACGGCGTGGCGACGATGCTCAGCGACGGATCGGCGGCGTAGGCCGACGGTGCGGCGAAAGCGGCGGCCAGCAGCGCGGCGCCGGCCTGGTATTTCCATTTATTCAAACTCAACATATTCATTTTCCTTTGCCCATCGGGCTTAGATTCGACATCGGCGCCGCGATCAGGCGGCGCCGACAGCAGGTACGCTTACAGACGGCAACCGCCGGCGATGCGTTGCGACACGACCGCCAGGTCGCGCGCATCCACCAGGCCATCCTTGTTCAGATCGGCGCGGACATCGAAGCCGGCCTGGCCGGTGCGCTTGCCCAGCGACGCCTTGACGATGGCATAGTCGTCGCAATTGAGGGCGCCGTCGGCATTGACGTCGCCCACCAGGCGGATCGTGAAGTCAGCGTTCGACACATCGAAGAACACATTGCCGACCGCTGCCACCTTGACGCGCGCCGTGGTGCTGGCCACCAGCGGCAGCGTGACCGACTTGCTGCCATTGTTGGCGGTGCTTTCCGCCAGCGTGTACGGATAGGTTTTGCCGCCGTCGGTGGACAGCGTGATCTTCACGTCGGCGGCGTTGACCGGCGCCACGTTGGTGTTGGCCACGCTCCAGGTCACGGTCTGGGTCGAACCCGCATCCACCGATACGGCGCTGTTCGGCGACGTCACCAGGAAGGGACCGGCGTTGGGCGCCAGCACCAGCTTGGTGCTGGCGTTGCCCACGCCGCCACGGCCGTCACGCACCGTCAGGCGGAAGTTCAGCGCGGCCGGATTGGCGTTGGCGCCGCTGCCGACATAGGCGGCGGTCGGCAGGTACTCCGAGAAGCACGCGATATCCGCAGCGGTCGGGGTGGCGGCGGCGGTCGGGCAGGCACCGGTTTCGGCATTGGTGTTGTTGACCAGGATCTGCGCCAGGTCCGGGAACACGCGGGTCGGATCGGTGCTGACGTGGTTCTCGCCCGGCGAACCATACTTGATGGTGTCGGCGTTGCTGACCACGGCCTGCACGCCGAACTGGCGGAACAGCGGACCGTTGGTCTTGCCGTTCGCGATCAGGCCGGTGCCGTTGGCGCTGCCGACGTCGTTCTGTTCCCACAGATAGGTCAGGGTGTCGCCTTCGCCGTCGGTGGCGCTGCCGGTCAGCGCGAACGGCGTGCGCACCGGAATGGTGTAGCCGGCCGGCACGCTGACAACCGGCGCGGTATTGCCGGTGGCCGACTGCGAACCGCGACGGGTGGTGGCGCCGCCGACGGTGATCTCGCCGACATAGCCGCTGCAACCGCCGCTGCAATTAACCAGCTGCAGCATCGGGACGTTGGTGCCGGCCAGCGTGCCGCCGAAGGTGATCGTGGCGGCAGCGTCGCTCAGCGAGCTGACGGTGACGGTGGCGCCGGCAGGCCAGCCGCTGATGCCCTGGATCGCCGCCTTGACGCCGGCGGTGGTGAAGTTGGTGCCACGGATGATGGCGGCCGAATCGTTGCCGTTGTAGCGCAGCTTGAACTGCTGGGTGCCGGAGAAATTGGTCAGGGCCAGCATCTGCACTTCGTTGACGATGCTTTCGCTACCCGAGGTGTAGGTGACGATTTCATCGAAGCTGCGCTGCGACCAATAGGCGTCGCTGTGGGTTTGCAGGTTGTCGGTGCCGCAAATGCCGGCGTAGGCCATGATCGACGAGCCGCTGCCCGGCTCGACCGAGGTGGTGTCGTTGCGGTTGCCGCCCGAGCAACTGCCGATCACGCCATTGAAGGTGTGGTTGCCGGCGAACTGGTGGCCCAGCTCGTGCGCCACATAATCGACCGCGTAGAAGTCGCCGACCGGGGTGGGAATGCCGGTGCAACCCTGCGCCTTGCTGCTGCTGCCGACCACGCCCAGGCTGGCGATGCCGCCGCCGTTGAGGCCCAGCGCGATGTGGCCGACATCGAAGTTGCCGGCGCCGGCCAGCAGGCCCGCGACGATGCGGTTGCGGCTCAAGGTGCCGCTGCCGCAGCTGGCCGACTGCGAAGCGGTGAAGCAGGCGCTGGCGCCGCACGGCCCGTTGGCGCCGGTCATGAGCGCCGGGGTGTCCAGGTTCAGCGCGTCGGTGGCGTTGATCAGCATCAGGCGGATCGCGGTCTCGTCTTCATAGACCTGGGTCACGCGGTTGATCAGCGTGACCTTGGCCGCCGTGACGTTGGCAGGGCCGCCGAAATAGGTGGCATAGGATGGGTCCGTCACCAGCGCCAGGCGATAGGTGCGCAGCTGGTTGCCGGTGGCGGCAGCGGCGGCGGCCTGGTCGTCCACCACGTGGTACGACACGGTGCTGGTCGACGTGCCGTCGGTGGCGCTGACTTCGTAGGCGCCGAGGTTGCGCGATGGATCGGCCACCAGCGTGGCGTTGATCACGCCTTCCGCGTTGGCGGTGACAACCAGACTCTGGCGGCTGCCGGTGTCGCCTTCGTTGCGCACCGAGACCGTCACCGAAGCGCCCGGCGTGAAGCCGGCGCCGCGCACTTCGACCTTGTCGTCGGCGTGGTAGAAGCCCTGCGACACGGCGATCTGCGCCTCGGTCAGCGGTGCTTCGCGCAAGGCGCCGTGGCTGTTGGCCAGGTCGCGGCTGTGGTAGCTGTTGTAGACGCTGTCGTCCAGCGCGGTTTGCGGATCGACATACCAGGCGCCCTTCGGCGTGCGCACCGAAGCGTGCAGGCCCAGCGGCGTGATGTCCATGCGCAGGCTGGCGTTCGGATCGTCGATGCCCTTGCCGGCGTAGGTCTTGATTTCAGGGTGCTTGGCGGCGAGGCCGGCTTCCATGATCGGCGAATCGACGATGGCGAAGCGCTGGTAGCCGCCGTCCGGGTGCGGCAGGGAAATGATCAACGGGCTGACGGCGGCGGCCTCGGTGCGTTCCAGCGGCGCCGATTGCGCCAGCTTCTTCAGGCCGTTGCGGTTCAGGCTGGCGGCGTGGAAGCGGCGCGGCCCCGTGGTGCTGGCGGCCTGCGCGGTGCGGCCGCCGGCGGGGCCGACGTCTTGCCAGAAGTCGCCGGTAGGCTGGCTCTGGACCTGCGCCTCGGCGGCGATGACGGCGGCGGAGCCGGAGACGGTCCAGCCCAGTGCCATGAAAGCGAATAACATGCGTCCAGCGGTAGGACGCAGCGTTGCCCTGGCCTTTTTGAGGCGGGGAGTCGATGACGGATTCACTGAAAGTTTCATGCCTGCTATACCCTTAATTTTATTGTTGGTCCGAAAGTCTGCTTTTCCCTGTATTTCCCTACGCCATGCGGCAATTTCACTTGGAATACATTCGTTTCCACGAAAAAATATACTCCGCGAAACATTCATGTGTTGCGAACAAGACATGCAAAAGTTTCAATTAAAGTATTGCTTAATTAATTATTTGTCACAACAGTTCCGTGACAATTTTTTTGTAATGAACATGAAACATGAGCGTTTCGGACACAAATGCAAAACATTACTGTTGTCTTTAATACACAGCTCTGGTTTGTATGTTTTGCAAGGTGGCTGAAAGCGAAGGCGGCGGATTGGGCGGACTTTCGTTTGCCGGCGTTCGGTGCAGTCAGGCCGGGTAGAGATCCAGGTAGATTCAGCAGCAAGTCTGCATCATGCCTCCAAGCGCCGCTCGTTCCTCAAAAGGCGATCGCCGCGAACCGCGTGGTGGTCCTCGACGATCACGTGTCGAGCCTTGATAGCGACATTTTGTTCATCGCCAGCAGCCTGATCAAAGCGATTTTGACGAGGTCCGCGCCGGTGGCCAGATCAAGCAAGTGTTCGTGCTGACCCACAATCAACCCTGACCGGCGCGGACAAGCGATGAACGAGGAGACCTTCTGGATGCTTCGCAAGACGCCCAATGGATCCTGTGTCGAGTCCAAGCCCCAACAACCCCATAAAGACCTCCTACGAGTTGCTGTGGGCGGAATTGAAGCGCGATTCAAGGGCAAGGAGCGATCGATCTGCAAATCGCTGTTTTCTTGGGTGAACGACGGCTCCCATTACGCGATGGATGACTTTGTCTGAACGCCCCCCCCTGTTGGCACTATGGTTGCCGTGATTTATCACGTTGGGAGGCTACGAAATCATCAAGCACTTGCCACGCTATCTCATGCAGAACTTTGCCGTTTCCGACTTCAACATGCCACGCCGGGCTGGTGGCGATGTATTCTTTCGCCTCGCCTAGTGAGAAAAATCCTGAGTTTCGCAGCGCCAGTATTGCGTCGGTAATAGACAGCCCTCGCCGCTTTAGCTCCAACAGGATCTGTTCTCGTTCAGCATCGTTGGCCTGTTGCCACTTCGCTTTTACGAGTTCGACACCGATTTCAGATTTACTCATTTCTTCCTCCGACGTCTGATATCTACAATCTTTCCTACATTGGCAGAACTACTACCGGCAGTGCGCTTTCCTTGCACCGTCATTGCCTCATATCCAAGGACATTGCCAGCCTTCAGCAACGCTCGTAACTCAGACAGCAACTCTCTCGCAATTGTCGATTTTTTTATGCCGGGAGGGTCGGACGCCGCATAGATGCAAAGGTTTCTGCAGATGATCGTATCATTTTCCAAAACGACATCTGCCAAAACCGCTACCTCACCTTCCGATGTATTAAACCCATACTCCAAAAGGCCGTCCCTGCCTGCGCGGGCTTCCTCAACTGCAGTTCTCAACGAGTCTTCGACGCTCATTTGGATTAATCCAGTGTACTCCCCCACAGCGGCAGTGTGTTTTCACCAGTAGCACAGCCGAAAGCGGTAAAATGACAGGTTACGCGCGGGGGCTGGTTGAGCCGCCGCAAAACCAGACTCACGCATCGCCGAAAAAGAACCAATGACCACCGTCCCGAACGAAATCAACGCCGCCGCCGTCAAGAACAGCCCCACCGAAAAAGTCACCCCGATGATGGCCCAGTACCTCGCCATCAAGGCCGAGTACCCGGACATGCTGGTGTTCTACCGCATGGGCGATTTCTATGAGCTGTTCCACTCGGATGCGGAAAAGGCGGCGCGCGTGCTGGGCATCACACTGACCGCTCGCGGCAGTTCGGGCGGCCAGCCGATCAAGATGTGCGGCGTGCCTTTCCATTCGCTCGAAGGCTATCTGGCCAAGCTGGTCAAGATCGGCGAATCGTGCGCGATCTGCGAACAGATCGGCGACCCGGCCACCAGCAAAGGTCCGGTCGAGCGCAAGGTGATGCGCGTGGTAACGCCGGGCACGCTGACCGACGCCGACCTGCTGCCGGAAAAAGCCGAACGTCCGCTGCTGGCGATGTGCATCATCAGCCAGCGCAAGGTCGCCACCGCTGGCCTGGCGTGGCTGTCGCTGGCTTCCGGCGCGCTGAAGCTGATGGAGTTCTCCGGCGACAGCCGCACCGTCACCGCCCGCATGCAGCAGGAGCTGGAGCGCATCGCGCCGGCCGAGGTGCTGCGCGGCGATAACGCCGACCTGTTCGAAGATACCCTGAGCTGCCACGTCAACCGGGTACCGGACTGGCACTTCGACGTCGTCGGCGGCCACAAGGCGCTGCTCGACCAGCTGGGCGTGGCGACGCTGACCGGCTTCGGCGCCGACGGCCTGGGCGCCGCGTTCGGCGCGGCCGGCGCGCTGCTGCGCTACGCGCAGTCGACGCAGGGACGCGGCCTGCAGCACGTGCGCTCGCTGGCCACCGAAACCGAAAACGAATTCATCGGCCTCGATGCCGCCACCCGCCGCAACCTGGAACTGACCGAGACCATACGCGGCCAGGAATCCCCTACCCTGTTCTCGCTGCTGGACCACTGCCGCACCGCGATGGGTTCGCGCCTGCTGCGCCACTGGCTGCACCACGCGCGCCGCGACCAGGCCATCGCCCGCTCGCGCCACGAAGCCATCGCCGCGCTGGGCCAGGCCGACGCCACCGGCACGCTGTCGCATACGCTGGCGCAGGTGCCGGATATCGAACGCATCACCACCCGCATCGCGCTGCTGTCGGCGCGCCCGCGCGACCTCGCCAGCCTGCGCGACGGCGTGCAGCAGCTGCCTGCCCTGCGCCACGCGATGCAGCGCGCGCTGACCGACACCGACGGCCTGCTGGCCGCCATCCACGCCGACATGGCCACGCCCGAAGCCTGCCTCGATCTGCTGCAACGCGCTGTGGCGCTGGAGCCGGCAGCGATGGTGCGCGACGGCGGCGTGTTCGCACGCGGCTTCGACGCGGAGCTCGACGAACTGCGCGCGCTGTCCGAAAACGCCGGCCAGTTCCTGGTCGACCTGGAGACGCGAGAACGCGCCCGCACCGGCATCGCCAACCTGCGCGTGGAGTACAACAAGGTGCACGGCTTCTACATCGAAGTCACGCACGGCCAGACCACCAAGGTGCCGGACGACTACCGCCGCCGCCAGACGCTGAAGAACGCCGAACGCTACATCACGCCGGAACTGAAGGCCTTCGAGGACAAGGCGCTGTCGGCGCAGGACAAGGCGCTGGCGCGCGAGAAGATGCTGTACGACCAGCTGCTGGCCGACCTGGCGCCGTTCATCGGCAGCCTGCAAACCATCTCGAAGGCGCTGGCCCAGCTGGACGCGCTGACTTCGCTGACCGACCATGCGCTGCGCCACAACTGGTGCGCGCCGCAGCTGGTGGACACGCCCTGCATCAACATCGCCGAAGGCCGCCATCCGGTGGTGGAGAACCAGATCGAACGCTTCATCGCCAACGACTGCCGCTTCGTCGAAGACCGTCGCCTGCTGCTGATCACCGGTCCCAACATGGGCGGTAAATCGACCTTCATGCGCCAGGTGGCGCTGATCACGCTGCTGGCCTACGTGGGCAGCTACGTGCCCGCCACCAGCGCGACCATCGGCCCGATCGACCGCATCTTCACCCGCATCGGCGCCACCGACGACCTGGCCGGCGGCCGCTCGACCTTCATGGTGGAGATGACCGAATCGGCCGCGATCCTCAACGGCGCCACCGAGCATTCGCTGGTGCTGATGGATGAAGTGGGCCGCGGCACCTCGACCTTCGACGGCCTGGCGCTGGCGTGGGCGATCGCGCGCCACCTGATCGACACCAGCCGCAGCTTCTCGCTGTTCGCCACCCACTACTTCGAACTGACGCAGCTGCCTGAGAGCCATCCGACGGCGGCCAACGTCCACCTGTCGGCGGTCGAGCACAAGGACAGCATCGTGTTCCTGCACGCGGTGCAGGACGGCCCGGCCTCGCAGAGCTACGGCTTGCAGGTGGCGCAGCTGGCCGGCGTGCCGCAGCCGGTGATCAAGGCCGCGCGCAAGCACCTGGCCCGCCTGGAGGCGCAGGCGCTGGACGCCACGCCGCAGCTGGACCTGTTCGCCGCGCCGACCGCCGATGCCGACGATGAGGAACTGGCGGCGCCGGCGCACAGCGCGCCCGCCGCCACCAGCCCGGCGATGCGCGAACTGTTCGATGCGCTCGACGATCTCGATCCGGACGCGCTGACGCCGCGCGAAGCGCTGGATCGCCTGTACCAACTCAAGCGCCTGACGGAGACGGCCCAGGCATGATGCGGCAGCGCGCCCACGGTTTTGCCATGGCCGTTGGCCTGTCAGCGCTGACGGCGTTGACGGCGTTGATGGCCGGCCCGGCGCAGGCCGTGCAGCCGGCGGTGCGCGGCTTCCAGTTCGGCGTGATCGGCCACTCCTTCAAGAGCGGGCCGGATGAATCGGTGCTCAAGCGCGCCATCGCCGACGCCACGCTGATCGCGCCCGCCTTCATCGTCGCCACCGGCATCAAGGCCAGCACCGAGCCTTGCAGCGACAGGCTGTACGCCCAGCGCCGCGCGCTGCTCAACGAGGCGGCGCCGCCGATGATCGTGTCGCTGGCCGGCAGCGACTGGAGCGCGTGCGTCAATTCCGTCGGCCGCTCGAACGCCATCGAGCGCCTGAACCGCCTGCGCGAACTGTTCTACGCCGACGGCGAATCGCTGGGCGAACGCCGCCTGCCGCTGACGCGCTTGTCGGCCAGCGCCAAGTTCCGCAGCTACGCCGAGAACGCGCACTGGGAGTACGGCAAGGTGCTGTTCGCCACCATCAACCTGCCGGCCAATAACAACCACTTCCGCGCCGAGGCTGGCCGCAACAGCGAGTACGAAGACCGCCTGGTGGCCAACCGCGCCTGGCTGCACCGCCTGTTTACGCTGGCGGAGCGGCAGAAGATGCAGGGACTGGTGCTGTTCTCGGACGGCGATGTCGGCGTGCAGGCGGAGCAAGGCTTCTCGCTGCTGCCGAGTTTTCAGTCGAAACAGGACGGCTTCGCCGAACCGCGCCGGCAGATACGGGCGATGGCGGAAAAATTCAAAGGGAAGGTGCTGCTGGTCGATACGCAGAGCGGCGCGGGGACCGAACCGGCCATCGTCTGGCGCGGCAATGTGGGACATCTGAGCCTGGCCGCCGAATGGGCCGAGGTGCGCGTCGCCCCCGGCACCGCCGCCCTGTTCACGCTCAAGGGCGGCAGCGCCGAGGCGACGCCTTAATTCACTTAGTGAATCGGGTGGATGGCGACGTGATCGCCGTCTTCGCCTTCGTCGTCCTCGTCACCGTGGTGGTGGCCGTGGGCGCCGTGCACGTGGCCGTGGGCGATTTCTTCTTCCGACGCTTCACGCACGTCGGCAACGCTCAGCGAGAAGCGCAGCGCCATGCCGGCCAGCGGGTGATTGCCGTCCAGGACCACTTTGTCGTCAGCGATATCGGTGACGGTGAAGATCATCGCTTCTTCGCCATCGTCGCCGTCCGGCATGCCTTCGAACTGCATGCCCACTTCCAGCGGCTCTGGCAGGCGGTTGCGCGGCTCGACCTTGACCAGCGTGGCGTCGTAGTCGCCGAACGCATCTTCCGGCTCGATCTGGATGATCGACGAATAGCCGACTTCCTTGCCATCCAGCTCTTCTTCAATTTTAGGCAGCGTGTTCTCGTAGCCGCCGTGCAGGTAAACCATGGGCTGACGGCCGTCTTCGATCAGATTGTCCTGGGCATCGGACAGCTTGTAATTCACAGTCACGACCGTGTTCTTGGCAATCTTCATTTTGTAATTCCTTTCTGTATATAAGCCCCGGAATTATACCTTGGATCGCCTGCCGGACCGCCGCCAGCCCGACAATCGGCGCGGCGATGGTTATAATGAGCGCATGAAAAAATTACCTCTCCTCGGCGATATCACGCCGGCGCAGTTCCTGCGCGACTACTGGCACAAGAAGCCCCTGCTGATCCGCAACGCCATCCCCGGATTCAAGCCTTTGCTGAGCATGGAGGCGCTGACCAAGCTGGCCTCGACCAACCACGCGGAATCGCGCCTGGTGACGAACGTCGACGGCCAGTGGAATATGCAGCACGGCCCGCTGGAAAGCCTGCCGCCTATGGACCAGAAGGAATGGACCATGCTGGTCCAGGGCGTCAACCTGTTCGACGCCAAGGCCGATGCGCTGCTGCGCCAGTTCCGCTTCATTCCCGATGCCCGCCTGGACGACCTGATGGTCAGCTTCGCCACCGATGGCGGCGGCGTCGGTCCGCACTTCGATTCCTACGATGTGTTCCTGCTGCAGGCCCAGGGCCAGCGCCGCTGGAGCATCGGCCCGCAGAAGGACTTGACGCTGGTTGAAGGCTTGCCGCTGAAGATACTGGCCAATTTCAAGCCGAACGAGGAGTTCGTGCTGAACCCGGGCGACATGCTGTACCTGCCGCCGCACTACGCGCACGACGGCATCGCCATCGGCGATTGCCAGACCTACTCGATCGGCTTCCGCTCGCCGTCCTATCAGGAGCTGGGCGAAGCCTTCCTGCAGTTCATGGCCGATTCGATCGACCTGCCGGGCCGCTACGGCGATCCGGAGCTGGAGGCGACCTCCAAGCCGGCGGAAATCCCGCGCCACATGCTGAACACGATCGCCGAGGAAATCAACAAGGTCAGCTTCACCGAGGAAGACATCACCATCTTCCTGGGCGAGTACATGTCCGAGCCTAAGCACAATGTGTTCTTCACCGGCCCGGCCAAGCCGCTGACGTTCGGCAAGTTCGGCGAAAGCGCGGCGAAAAAAGGCTTGTCGCTGTCGCGCAAGACGCAAATGCTGTACCGCGGCAAACATGTGTTCATCAACGGCGAATCGTTCGGCGTCAGCCGCGCCGACAAGATCACGCTGGAGGTGCTGGCCAACGATCGCGCGCTGGACGGCGCGGCGCTGGCGGCGGCCTCGGACGATGTCATGGACGCGTTATACACTTGGTATCAGGACGGCTGGATCGAGTTGGGCTAACCACGGGGGAAGCAGCATGGAACGGCAGAGTTTTCCATTCACCACCAGGGCGGAATTTCTCCAGCACCTGTCCAGCTGCATCGCCCGCGCCGAGCATACGCTGACCATGTTCGACCCGGATTTCCACATCTGGGAACTGGGCGCCAGTTCCACCGACGCCCAGCTGCGGCACTACCTGAAAAACGGCGGCCGCCTGCAACTGGCGGCGCACGAGGGCCGCGCCGTCGAGCGCGACGCGCCCCGCTTCCTGCGCCTGATCAAGGACTACGGCCACCTGGTGGAGGTACGCCGTACCAGCCAGCAATTGCGCCAGCTGACGGACTCATTCTGCATCGCCGACGACCGCCATATTGTGCGCCGCTTTCATGCCGATCATTTCCGTGGCGAAGCGGTTTTTGACGGGCCGGAAGATACCCAAACCAGTGCCGAACGTTTTATTACAATTTGGTTGGAGTCAGCGCCCGGATTGTACGCAAACTCAACTGGATTATGAGTCAGTTCAAGGTAAAATGCCGGTGTTCGATGCGAACACTGGTATTTCGTGCAAACTCTGCTAAAGTAGAGTCGAAACCGAAATGTTGCGATATCGCAAAATAGTAGTGAAAACGGCTGTTTGTCCTATTGCGACGCACTAAAAATCGCTATAATATTCGGTTAGGAAGTTTCCGTTGTCTGGCAGGCACCATTCTAGGTACGAAAGCCTTCGAAGACGACCTAATGAGCGATAATTACCGGTAATTATTAATCGCAACAATTGTGTTTAATTTTGAATTAATTAAGGAAAACCCCATGAAAAAATCCCTGCTGATCGTTTCCCTGCTGGCTGTTGCTCTGGCTGCTTGCTCCAAAAAAGAAGAAACCACCACCGTGACCCCAGCTCCAGTAGCTGCTCCAGAAGCCGCTGCTCCAGCTGCTGCTCCAGCACCAGCACCAGCTGCTGACGCTGCTGCTCCAGCCGCTGCTGCTCCTGCCGCTTCGGACGCTGCTGCTGCTCCAGCCGCTTCGGCTGCTCCTGCTGCTTCGAAGTAATCAGCTTGCGGAAAACCCGCTGGCCTGAACGCGATCAAGATCGCGCTCAGTGCAAGCGGGTTTTTTTTCGTCCCAAGCTTTTGCATCCAAATGGAAAGAACCATGTAGATGCAGATATAAAAAAACCGGCCAAAGCCGGTTTTTTTATTGGGGCCTAATAAAGGGCCGATTACTTCAGTTGCTCGTGCAGCAGCGTCAGGATCTTATCGGCGACCGGCGATGCTTCCGCCTTGCCGCTATTGCTCAACACGGTAACGGTGCTGCTATTACCCGCGCCGGCTTTCACCGAAATACGATAGCGCTGCGCTTCCTTATCGGCTTCCGACGACGAACCCCAGCTGAACAACTTGCCGAAGAAGCCCTTGGTTTCCGTCGTATCGTCAACGTAGCGGACGAAGTAAGTACCTTGCGTGCGGTCACGGTCTTCCACGGTGAAGCCGGCGCGGTCCAGCGCCAGGCCGACACGGCGCCAGGCGCGGTCGAAGCCCTCGTCCACCTGCACGGCGCGCTCGGCGCCTGCGCCCACCAGCGATGCATGCTGCGGTTGCACAATCGCACCGTCGACGGCGGTCTTGGCTTGCGCTACTTCGGCGCCGTTGCCCAGCTTGGTCATCAGGCGCGCCAGGAATTCGGCTTCCAGGCCCGGATCGTTAGGACGCGGGGTCCAGGTGGTCGATTCCTTCTGGGCGCCGGTGACAACTTCCTGCGCGCCGCGATGGCTGACGTAGATCTCGCTGGCGCCGTCGGCGCGGCGTTCGATGCGGGTGCGGAACTTGTCGCGCTCGCCGCTCGAATAAACCGAGTCGAAGACCTTGCCGATGGTGTTGCGGATGAAGTCTTGCGGTATCTTCGCGCGGTTCTCGTTCCACTCGGTTTCCATGGTGCCGGCGGTGGCGTTTTCCTTGGCCAGCACGAAGCCCGAGTCTTCCCAGAACTGCTTCAGCTGCGGCCACAGTTGCTCGGGCGTCTGCTTGATCACCAGCCAGCGCTGGTTGCCGTCGCGCTCGACCTTGATATCGTTGATGCTGGTCGGCACCACGGTACCGGCGGCAGGCGTGCCTGGCACGATGGCGCCAGGACCGGCGACGATGCCCTTGGAGGCGTTGTAGCCGGAAGCGGTGGCGACGCCGTTGTTCGAATCCGGCAGCGAGTAGCGGTTATCTTTCTGCAATTGCGTCAGATCCGGCGGCACGTCCAGCGTGCTGGCCTTCTTGGCGGACTTGTAGTCCACTTTATCATTACCGACAACGGAGCTGATCATGCCGCAACCGGTCAAACTGGCCATCAATGCGCCTACTACGACGGCGCGCTGCGAGGAAATAGAAGCTGTCTTGCGAATAGTCATGTCGTTACTGTTTAAGAAGCTGAAAAGCAGCAAATCAGGGTTGATCCGAACCGAGGTCGGGGCTTGTTGCTAAGGTTTTTACAGCACGCCGGCTTCTCGCAGGGCCGCGCGCACCGCTTCGTGGCAGTCGGCCGCCAGCGGCACCAGCGGCAGACGGATGCCGGCTGGCATTTTGCCCATTTCCGCCAGCGCCCATTTGACCGGCACCGGATTCGGCTCGATGAACAGTTTTTGATGCAGCGGGAACATTTTATTGTTCAGTTCCACTGCCTTGGCGATATTGCCGGCGATCGCCGCTTCGCACATGTCGGCCATGTCGCGCGGGGCGACGTTGGCGGTGACGGAGATGTTGCCGGCGCCGCCGGCCAGCATCAGCGCCATCGCGGTCGGATCGTCGCCCGAGTACACGGCGAACGATTTCGGCGCAAGGCGCAGCAGGTCGTAGCCGCGGCCGATGTTGCCGGTCGCATCTTTGACGCCGACGATGTTCGGGATGTGCGCCAGGCGCAGGATGGTCTCGTTGCTCATGTCGGCAACGGTACGGCCCGGCACGTTGTACAGGATCACCGGCAGGTCCACCGCTTCGGCGATGGCCTTGAAGTGCTGGTACATGCCTTCCTGGGTGGGACGGTTGTAGTACGGAACCACTTGCAGCGTGGCGTCGGCACCGGCTTCCTTGGCAAAACGGGTCAGCTTGATCGCCTCGGCGGTCGAGTTGGCGCCGGCGCCGGCGATGATCGGGATGCGGCCTTTGGCGTGGGCGACCGTCGCCTTGATCAGCGCGCAGTGCTCTTCCACGCTCACCGTGGCCGATTCGCCGGTGGTGCCGGCGATGACGATGCTGTCCGTACCTTCGGCGATGTGCCAGTCGATCAGCTGATTCAGACCCTCGAAGTCCAGACTGCCGTCTGCGTTCATCGGGGTGACGATTGCTACTATGCTGCCCTTAATCATAGGAAACCACTGCATAAAGTATTAAAACAACGATTGTAGACGATAGGCCGCCGATATGGTGCATTCGGGGCGACAAATCGGCCGTCAAAATGGCGGTAAAAGTGCCGCCACGCGGGGAAAATCAGGCTTCACGGCGCACAGACGTTGCACCATGGCAGCTTTCGGCGTATCGATGACGCCGTCTTCGAAGGCCACCACGCGCAAACTGTGGGCGCGCGCCAGTTCTAGCAACTCGCCCGCCTGTAGCAGAAAGGCCGGATTCGATGGTTTGCCGAACTGGGCGTTACCGTCCGCGAAGGTTTCATAGATCAGCACGCCATTCGGCGCCAGGCTGGTCAACATGTCGGCGATTAGCGGGCGATGCAGGTAGTTTGTGACCACGATGCCGGCAAATCGATCGGGACCAAAGGGCCAGGCGGCGCCCGCCTCTTCCAGGTCGATGGCGCTGGTGGTGATTTCCGGGCCGGCCGCGGCGGCCAGCGCCTCGGCGTCGCGGTCCACCGCCACCACGGCGTGGCCCAGCGAGGCCAGATGGCGCGAATGGCGGCCGCTGCCGCAGGCCAGGTCCAGCACTTCGCCGCCGGGGATCAGCGGCGCATAGCGCTGCACCCAGGATGAGACGGGGGTGTTCACAGCGTCGCTCATGAGTAGGCCAGCCCCATCGCTTCGCGCACGTCGCGCATGGTTTCCAGCGCCAGCTTGCGGGCCGCATCATTGCCGTCGGCGACGATGGCGCGCACCAGCGACGGGTCGTCCAGATACTGCTGGGCGCGCTCGTGCATAGGCTCCTGCTCCTTGACGATGGCGTCGATCACCGGCTGCTTGCATTCGATGCAACCGATGCCGGCGGATTTACATCCTTTTACCACCCATTCCTGGGTAGCGTTGTCGGAATACACCTGATGGAACTGCCAGACCGGGCAACGGGCCGGATCGCCGGCGTCGGTGCGGCGCACGCGGGCCGGATCGGTCGGCATGGTGCGGATCTTCTTTTCGACCGAGGCCTTGTCTTCGCGCAGCGCGATCGAGTTGCCATAGCTCTTGGACATCTTGCGGCCATCCAGGCCCGGCAGGCGCGAGGCGGCCGTCAGGCGGGCTTGCGGCTCGACCAGGATCAGCTTGCGGCTGCCTTCCAGGTAGCCGAACAGGCGCTCGCGGTCGCCCATCGACAAGCTCTGGGCGTCGTCCAGCATGGCCTTGGCTTGTTCCAGCGCCTCTTCCTTGCCGTCCTGCTGGTATTCGGTGCGCAGCTCGTTGTAGAGCTTGGCGCGCTTGCTGCCCAGCTTTTTCACCGCGTCCTGCGCCTTCTCTTCGAAGCCTTTTTCCTTGCCGTACAAGTGATTAAAACGGCGCGCAATTTCGCGCATCATCTCGATATGCGGCACCTGGTCGTCGCCCACCGGCACCTGGCTGGCGCGGTAGATCAGCACGTCGGCGGCCTGCAGCAGCGGGTAGCCGAGGAAGCCGTAGGTGGCCAGGTCTTTATTGGCCAGGTTCTCGATCTGGTCCTTGTAGGTCGGCACGCGCTCCAGCCAGCCCAGCGGCGTGGCCATCGACAGCAGCAGGTGCAGCTCGGCATGTTCCGGCACGCGCGACTGGATGAACAGCGTGGACTGCGACGGATCGATGCCGGCGGCCAGCCAGTCGACCAGCATGTCCCAGGTGCTGCGCTCGATAACGGTCGGGTCGTCGTAGTGCGTGGTCAGCGCGTGCCAGTCGGCCACGAAGAACAGGCATGGCAACTCGGACTGCATCTTGATCCAGTTCTTCAAGGCGCCGTGGTAGTGGCCCAGGTGCATGGCGCCGGTGGGGCGCATGCCGGATACAACACGATCGGGATACATAGTCGGGCTCAGCTCAGAATGAAAATAAGGGGGTACAACAGCACATAGAAGATGCTTTGCAAGACGTGCATGCCGCCAACCAGGAAGCCGGTCAGCAGGCCGAACTGCATCATCAGGATCAGGCCGATGAACACATACATGCCGTAGCGCTCGATCTGTGCGTACTTGCGCGCCAACGGCATGGGCAGGATGCCGGTGACGATGCGGCCGCCATCGAGCGGTGGCAACGGTATCAGGTTGAAGATGCACATCGCCGAGTTTACAGCGTAGCCCGCCTCGGCCATCTTGACGAAGAAGTCATCCGGCGGCATGCCCAGCGCCTGGATCATCACCACCCACAGCGCCATCCAGCCCAGGCCCATGGCGAAGTTGGCCGCCGGACCGGCGGCCGCCACCAGCGCCATCTGCTTCTTCGGATTGCGCAGGCGGCCGAAATCGACCGGCACCGGCTTGGCGTAGCCGAGCGCAGGCAGGTGCAGCAGGCTCAGGATCAGCGGCAGGATGATGGTGCCGAAAGGATCGATGTGGCGCAGCGGATTGAGGCTCAGGCGCCCTTCGTTGGCTGCGGTGGGGTCGCCGAAATAGCGGGCGACGTATCCGTGTGCGGCTTCGTGCAGGGAAATTGCAAAAAGAACAGGGATCAGGTAGACCGTGATGGTCTGGATAATACTGTCGGTTTCGTTCATGAGGGGGATTTTACCAGAGGCCGGGTAAGCCACTTGCTGCGCCGTCAGGGGCCGGCGCACTTGCCCTGTTGAATGCCTGACAATGACAGACCAGGCTTAGGCCGGACTTACAGGCCGAACATGGCCGCATCGCCCCTGCCCTGGCGCACCAGCTCGGCGCCCGAACCGCTGAGGTCGATCACCGTGGTGGGTTCCATGCTGCAGGCGCCGCCGTCGATGACCAGCTCGATCTGCTTGCCGAGGCGCTCGCAGATGGTGTCGGCGTCATTGAGCGCATCTTCCTCGCCCGGCATGATCAGCGTCGTGCCCAGCAGCGGCTGTTGCAATTCTTCCAACAACGCGTGGACGATGGCGTCCTCGGGCACCCGCAGGCCGATGGTCTTGCGCGACGGGTGGCTGAGGCGGCGCGGCACGCACTTGGTCGCCTCCAGGATGAAGGTGAACGGGCCCGGCGTGGCCGCCTTCAACAGGCGGAACTGGCGATTGTCGACCCGCGCATAGACGCCGATCTCGCTCAGGTCGCGGCACAGCAGGGTCAGGTGGTGTTTTTCATCGATGCCGCGGATGCGCCGCAGCCGCTCGACGGCGGCCTTGTCATCCAGATGGCAGACCAGGGCGTAGCAGGAATCCGTCGGCACGGCGACGATGCCGCCGTCGTGCACGATCTGCGCCGCCTGCTTGATCAGGCGCGGCTGCGGATTGACGGGATGGACCTGGAAAAATTGACTCATATGGCCGCTGCCGGGGCATGCTCCCGGCCGCTGTTGATAACGCTTAGGATTGTACGCTACGCAGGGCGGCAATACGCTGTTCGAACGGCGGATGGGTCGAAAACAGCGCGCCCCAGCCACCGGCGCCGGTGATGCCGGCCGCCGCGATCGACTGCGGCAAGGCGCCCGGCTCCATGCCGTTCAGGCGGGCCAGCGCGTGCTGCATCGGCACGCTGCTGCCCAGCAGCTTGGCGGAACCGGCGTCGGCGCGGAATTCGCGCTGGCGCGAGAACCAGGCCACGATCAGCGAGGCGGCCAGGCCGAAGATGATCTCGCACACGAACACCGTCACCATGTAGCCGATGCCGGGGCCACGACGCTCGTTGTCGTTATTCTTCAGCAGCATGTTGTCGACGAAGAAACCCACCACCCGCGCCAGGAACACCACGAAGGTATTCACCACGCCCTGGATCAGGGTCATCGTCACCATGTCGCCGTTGGCGATGTGGGCGACTTCGTGGCCCAGCACGGCTTCGACCTCGTCGCGGTTCATGTTTTCCAGCAGGCCGGTGGACACCGCCACCAGCGCCGAGTTCTTGAAGGCGCCGGTGGCGAAGGCGTTCGGCTCGCCGTCGTAGACCGCCACTTCCGGCATGCCGATGCCGGCGCGCTCGGACAGCGCCTTGACGGTGTTGACCAGCCACAGCTCGGTCGACGACGACGGCGCGGCGATCACGCGGGCGCCGGTCGACCACTTGGCCATCGGCTTGCTGATCAGCAGCGAGAAGATCGCGCCGGTAAAGCCCACCACCAGCGAAAACGCCAGCAGGCTGCCCAGCTGCAGCGTGCTGCCCGATCCCGGACGGCCTATGCCCAGCAGCGACAGGACGATGGACAGCACCAACATCACGGCGAGGTTGGTGGCGATAAACAGGATGATGCGTTTCATGGGAAGGTCTCCGGTACAGGCAAAAAATTTGCCCAAATCATAAGGTATGACCGTGCGAACGCAAATTCAAGATACAAGCTCTTACATCGCGCCGGTAATCGGCGCGCGCATCTACCGTCGACATTTACCGCTTAAAACCAGTCGTGCCAGACGGGTGTGACATTAGCCGGCAGCGGCGGCAGCAGCGCGAAATCGACGCGGGACTCGCCCGGTGCATGGAAATCCGTGCCGCGCGAGGCCAGGAAGCCGTAGCTGTTGGCCAGCTGCGCGTAGACCGCGTACTGGTCCGGCGTGTGGCTGCCGGTGACGACCTCGATCGCCGTGCCGCCCAGCTGCTTGAACTCGTCGAACAGCTGGCCCTGGGCCAGTTGGCTGAACTTGTAGCGGCCCGGGTGGGCGATCACGGCGACGCCGCCGGCGCCGCGTATCCAGTTGACCGAGTCGGCCAGCGTGGCCCAGCAGTGCGGCACGTAGCCCGGCTTGCCTTCGGACAGGTATTTCTTGAACACTTCGGGAATGTTGGCGCAGGCGCCCACTTCCACCAGGTAGCGCGCAAAGTGGGTGCGCGACATCAAGTCGGGATTGCCGACGTACTTGAGCGCGCCCTCGTAGGCATCCGGTATCCCGGCCTTGGCCAGCTGATGGGCTATTTCGCGGCCACGGTTGTCGCGGCCGGAACGGGTGCGGGCCAGGCCCTCGACCAGCCCGGTATTGTGCTCGTCGATCTGCAGGCCGACGATGTGCACGGTTTCGTTGGCCCAGGTGATGGAAATCTCCACCCCTGTGACGAAGCGCATGCCCTGCTCCTGGGCGGCGGTACGGGCGGCGGCGATGCCGCCCACTTCGTCATGATCGGTCAAGGCCCACACGTCCACCCCCGCCTTGCGCGCGTGCTGCGCCACGGCGGCCGGCGCGAGGACGCCGTCGGAAACATTGGAATGGCAGTGCAGATCGACTTTCAACATATGGCTCAATGATTACGGCAATGAAGTGATCATTGTACGCTGCCTGCGCTCAAACCATGTGCCGCCGCGTCAAGCCCGGCGCTGCGGACGCGCGCGCCCCGCGCCAGCAGCTCGGCGAAGCGCACCGGATCGATGTTCGAGCCGCACACCAGCAGCGCCACGCGCTTGCCGGCCAGCCGCCCGCGCAGCGGCCCGAACAACGCGGCAGTGGCCACCGCCGCCGCCGGTTCGGCCACCAGCTTGGCGTCGCGGAACAGGTGCAGCATCGCCAGGCAGATCTCGTCGTCGCTGACCCGCACCACCTCGTCGACAAAGCGCCGGCACACGCCGAAACTGTAGGCCATCGCATATGGCGCCCCCAGGCTGTCGGCCACGGTGTCGACCCGCTCCAAGGCCTCCGGCACGCCCGAGGCAAAGCTGCGGTACAGCGCATCGGCGCCGTAGGGCTCCACGCCGTACACGGCGCAGGCAGGGTTGACCTGCTTGACGGCGGCGGCGATGCCGGCGCACAGGCCGCCGCCGCCCACCGGCACCACCACTGCGTCCAGTTGCGGGATCTGCGCCATCAGTTCCAGGCCGATGGTGGCCGTGCCCTGCGCCGTCAGCGGCCCCTCGTAGGGATGCAGCATGGTGCGCGCCTCGTCGCGCTCGATCTCGCGGCCGCGCGCGAAGGCCTGGTGCACATCGGGCATCAGCAGCACTTCGGCGCCCAGCTCGCGGCAGGCGGCGATGCGGGCCGGGCTGGCGTGCTGCGGCATCACCACCTTGGCGCCGCACCCGGCCAGCCGCGCGGTGTAGGCCGCCGCGATCGCATGGTTGCCGGCGCTGACGGCGACGACGCCGCGCCGCCGTGCCGCCTCGTCCAGCGCGGCGATGCAATTGAGGGCGCCGCGCAGCTTGAAGGTGCCGGTCTTCTGGAACAATTCCAGTTTCAGCCAGACTTCGCCGCCAGCCAATTGCTCTTCGATGACGCCGGTCTGCCAGCGCCACACGGGCGTTTCAAGGATCTTTCCGTGCAGGCGGCGGGCGGTGTCGCGGATCTCGGCCAGCGAGGGATAGGATGTGCTCATGGTGCTGCTCCATAAAATATTCGAGGGAATGCGGGCTGAGCCCGTGGAGGCTGGGGGCGCCGAGCACCGGCGCAGCCGCAGCTCAGCGACCCTGAATAATTCGAATAATGGAGACGGCGGACAGGCTCCGACCGGCCAACGCAACGGCACCAGCGTCGGAAGCGACGTGGCGGCGGGTTGGCAAGATGGTCGGATAAGAGGTCATGTGTTTAATCATGCCAAATAGCCAAGGCCTTGGCAAGCGATTCCGGTCAGCGCGCCAGGAAGGCTTCGATCAGATGGGCCAGCTCCTCGGGCTGGTCGTGGTGCAGCATGTGGCCGGCATCGGCCAGCACCTTGCATTCAACGTCGCGCAAATGGCCCAGGCGCCGCGCCAGCTCGGCACGCCCCTCCTGCTCGCCGCCCATCCAGGTCCACATATTGGTCTGCTCGGCCTCCACCCACAGCACCGGCGCCGTGATGGCGCTCCAGCACGCCATGATGTCTTCCACGTGGTAGGGCAGCGGGCCGGGCTGCTTGTGCGCCGGATCGCCGAGGATTTCCCACTCGCCCGCATCGTTCTGCGCCGACCAGTGCTGCGCCAGGAAGGCCGCGCGCTCGTCGCCCAGGCGCGGATTGGTCTTTTGCAGGCGGGCCGCGACGGCCGCCTGCGACGGGTAGTTGCGCAGCTCCGGCTGCTCCAGCAGCGCGTCCATCCACTTGGCGTAGCGGCCCGGCGCCTGCTCCGGCTTGCTGGAGCGCAGGCCGCCGCCCTCCAGGTTGATCAGCTTGCGGATGCGCTCCGGCCGCGCGCCGGCGTACAGCCCCACCACGTTGCCGCCCATGCTGTGCCCCAGCAGGTTGACCGCCTGGTCCGGCGAGTAATGGCGCAGGATGGCGTCCAGGTCGGCCAGGTAGTCGGGGAACCAGTAGGTATCGCCGCCGCAGCGCTGCGACAGGCCGAAGCCGCGCCAGTCCGGCGCGATCACGTGCCAGTCGCCCTGCAAAGCATCGACCACGAACTGGAACGAGGCGCCGACGTCCATCCAGCCGTGCAGCATGAAGATCTTGGGGGCGCCGTCCCGGCCCCAGTGGCGCACGTGGCAGCGCAGGCCGCGGATGGTCAGGAATTCCGAGCGGGACGAAGTGAAGGTCATGATGGTCCTTGAAAATGCGTAAGCCGGCGCAATATCGGTTGCTTGCCGGCGATGAAGTAAAATAATAGCACGACCGTTCGATAGCCGCTCAAGCGTAAAATAGCGCCATCCCACCGCTCATCAGCGCTGTATTCAGCACTCAACTAAGGTTTCCAATGTCTATATATCAACTGGGCGAACACGCGCCCGAGATCGATGCATCGTCATTTGTTGCCGACTCTGCCACCATCATCGGCAAAGTCAGCCTGCACGCCAACAGCTCGGTGTGGTTCGGTGCGACCCTGCGCGGCGACAACGAACGCATCACCATCGGCGAAAACAGCAATGTCCAGGAAGGCACGGTCATGCACACCGACATGGGCTACCCGCTCACCGTGGGCAGCAACGTCACCATCGGCCACCAGGCCATGCTGCACGGCTGCACCATCGGCGACGGCGCCCTGATCGGCATCCAGGCCGTGATCCTCAACGGCGCCAAGATCGGCAAGGGCTGCCTGGTCGGCGCCGGCGCGCTGGTCACGGAAGGCAAGGAATTCCCGGACCACTCGCTGATTATCGGCTCGCCGGCCAAGGCCGTGCGCACGCTGACCGCCGAAGACGCCGCTCGCCTGCTCGCCAGCGCCGACAGCTACGTCAAGCGCGGCCAACTGTTCAAGACGCAACTCAAAAAGATCGGATAACACATGAGCATTACCCCCATCATCGGCCAGGACACCCTGCAAAAATTCATCTTCGATAACGCCGCCGTGCGCGGCGAGTTCATCGACATTTCCGCCACCTGGCGCGAGGTGCTGTCGCGCCACGCCTACCCTGCCCCGGTCAAGAAGCTGCTGGGCGAGATGGTGGCCGCGGCCGCGCTGCTGTCGGCCAACCTGAAGTTCAACGGCACCATCATCATGCAGATCCATGGCGACGGCCCGCTGCGCCTGCTGGTGGTCGAATGCGACGCCGACCTGAACCTGCGCGCCACCGCCAAGCTCGATCCCGACGCGGCCATCGCCGACGACGCCACGCTGCAGGCGCTGCTGAACGAGCATGGCAAGGGCCGCTTCATCATCACGCTCGACCCGGCCGACAAGATGCCCGGCCAGCAGCCATACCAGGGCATCGTGCCGCTGGACGGCGACGACGTCAGCACCGTCATCGAAAACTACATGCTGCGTTCGGAACAGCTGGACACCAAGCTGTGGCTGGCGGCGGACGACAACGTCTCGCGCGGCCTGCTGCTGCAAAAGCTGCCTTACAACGGCGGCACGACCGCTGCCGAGGCGACGCCGCTGACCGAAGACGACGCGCTGGAAACCTGGAACCGCGCCGTGATCCTGGGCTCGACCCTGAAGCAAGAAGAGATACTGTCGACCACCATCGACGTGCTGATGGAGCGCCTGTTCTGGGAAGAGACCATCCGCGTGTTCGAACCGCTGCACCCGGCCTTCCACTGCACGTGCACGCGCGAGAAGGTCGGCAATATGCTGAAGATGCTGGGCCGCGCCGAAGTCGACAGCGTGCTGGAAGAGCAAGGCCATGTCGGCGTCAACTGCGACTTCTGCGGCCAGCACTACGACTACGACAAGGTCGATTGCGCCCAGCTGTTCGCCACCGACGCGCCGGTCGAAGCGCTGATACCGGCCGGCGAAGTGAAGCACTAAACCCCGCACTGCAGGACGGGGTCTGGGGAGGGCTGCGCCCGCATCTCGCAGTGCGAGATGCCCCCATCCGGGGTCAGCCCCCTAAGTGCTGCGGCTACCGTATCGCTTAGGCGTACGGGGTTTCGCCGTCACGCGGATTAATGAAAGAAGTCAGCACATGATCGGCCCACTCGCCGCCGATCTTCAGATACTTCCTGGCCAGCCCCTCCCGCTCGAAACCCAGCCTACGCAGCAGCTTCTCGCTGCCGCTATTACGGGGCTGGTAGTTCGCCATGATGCGATGCAGTCCGTGAACGTCCAAGATATCCGCAATCGCCGCCACCAGGGCCTCATGCATCAGGCCTTGTCCGGTGTGCCGGCTGTCCAGCGAGAATCCCAGGTGACACGCTTGAAAAGGTCCGCGCACGATATTCGTGAAGCTGCACTCCCCCACCACTTGCGCGCTATGCGGAAACCGCAGCAGCCAATAGACCGCCGAGTTTTCCTCGGCCTGCCGCGCCATCTGGCGGAGTCGTTCCTCAACCGCCTGCATGGTGTAGAACCGGTCGTTGCGTTGAGGCTCCCACGGTTCGAGATGGGCGCGGTTCGCCTCGCGATACGCCAGCAGCGGGGCGCTGTCGGCCATCCGAGGGCGCGTGAGCAGCAGGCGCTCGGTCACCAGTGAGTCCATGCCGGCGTCACTCCGTCAAGGCCTTCGGCGGCGCCAGCTCGGCGCGCGCTGCGGGGTCCGCCACGTAGCGGCTGATGGCGCCGACCAGCACGGGCAAATCGATGCCGAAGTGCGTCGTCAGCAGAAAGATATCGGCGCCCGTCCAGCCACGGCTTTGCCCAACGTACTTCATGAACTTACCCAGCTTGGCGGGCGGCTTGACGTCGCATGTTTCCGGCGCATCGAGCGACAGCAGCAGTACCGGATTGCTGTGCATCTCGCCGGCGGACACCCGCGCTATCCGCTCCCATGGCAACAGCACCGTCCAGCCCCGCACGCCCAACGTCAATCCTTCCGGCGTGAACTCGATGTATTGATTCGGCAGATAGCCGACGGCGACGCCGGCCAGCATCAGCGCGCCCACGCCGACGATCACCCAAAAACTGAGCCAGACCAGGTACGGCGCGGCGGGACTGAAGACCAGCAACACGACGCCCAAGCCCAGCAGCAAGCCGCCGAACAAGACCAGCCGCAGCCGCGAAGGCCGGATGCGCACGCCGCCGACGACCTGGATCCCATCCACCCGCTGCCGCGCATAGCGCCGCTTGCGCACTATCGTGTTGATCCCCACTGCGGCGCACATGCCGAAGAAGGCGATGGTCGTCACGCCGGTATTGAGGTCGCGCGGCAGTATCACCGCCCCCATCAGGACAAACATGGTGCCGATCGCGGCCAGCGCCCAGTCCCGCAAGCCCGGTTTGGTATCCATGCTCAGTACTTGGCGCAGCGGATTTCCATCACGTCGATGGAACCCAGGGTCTGGGCGGAGGTGGTGCTGCGCACCAGATCGACCCGCTCGACGCAGGAGCCGCGCAGCAAACGCTCCTGGTTGCGGGTGCAGATCGTCACCGTGCCGGCCGAACTGGTATTGCAGTAGAAGCCCTCGGTCCGCATGCGCACCAGCGCCTGATCCAGCGGCATGCCAGGCTGCACCGTCTGCGTGATGAAGTTGCCCAGCGCGGCCTGGTTCACCGTATAGCAGCCGGCCAGTTGAGCTACCAACCCCGCCAGCGCCAGCATCAAAAGTTTGCGCATCGTGATCCTCTCTCTATTTGCAGCCAGCAGTGTATCTCACCGGCGTCATGATCCGGTAACACTCAGTGCCTATCATGCGCAAAGTTTTCATTTCCCTCCAACTGGTATTCAAGGCCGATCATGAACAAGAAATTATCCGCAGTGTGCTTCGCCGCGCTGAGCTTCCCCATGCTGGCGATGGCCGCCAACGTCGCCGCCGCCGTGGCCGACATGGCCGCCGACGCACCGGCTACCGCAGCCGGCCACGCTACGGAAGCCGAAGCGGCCGCTGCCGCTCCGGTCGCCACGATCGAGATCGCCACCCGCAGAACCCGCTCCTCGGTCGCGCTGACCAAGGGCGACATGCAGAAGATCCTGCCGGGCATTAACCCGTTGAAGGCCTTGCAAACCCTGCCCGGCGTGAGCTTCCAGACCGCCGACCCATGGGGCAACAACGAGCAGAACCTGTCGCTGTTCATCCACGGCTTCAGCGGCCCGCAGCTGGGCTACACCATGGACGGCGTACCGCTCGGCGACCAGCAGTACGGCAACTACAACGGCCTGTCGCCACAGCGCGCCGTCATCAGCGAGAACGTCGGCAACGTCATCCTGTCGTCCGGCGCCGGCGACCTGTCGACCGCGTCCACCAGCAACCTGGGCGGCACCATCGAGACCTTCTCCAGCGATCCGCAGCGCAGCCGCAACCTGGCGGTGCAGCAGACCGTCGGCAGCTACAACACCTCGCGCACCTTCCTGCGCTACGACACCGGCGACTTCGGCAGCGGCAACAGCGCCTACATCTCGGCCGTCCACCACGAGCAGAAGGCCTGGGACTTCAACGGCCGCCAGGGCGGCGACCAGGTCAACGCCAAGTTCGTCAACCAGAGCAACGCCGGCAAGCTGACGCTGTTCTTCAACTATTCGGACAAGATCGAGCCGAACGAAGACGCCACCGTGCGCTCGGCCACCGAGAAGTACCAGCCGTACACCCGTCCGTTCATGTACCCGAACTTCCAGACCGCGCTGAGCTACCTGTCGCCGACCGGCGCCACGCCTGCGGCCGAAGGCAACAACTACCGCAACTACTACAGCGACGCCCAGCGCAAGGACTACCTGACCTACGCCAAGTTCGACATGAACATCGGCGAATCGACCACCTGGTCCAACCAGGTCTACTACCACAACGACGACGGCGTCGGCGTGGTGGCCGGCCCGATCGGCGTGGCCGGCCTGCCTGGCCTGTTCGCGGTCTACTTCCCGGGCCAGAACCTGAAGCAGGTGTTCGGCAACTCCGGCTACGCCACCCGCACCACCGAATACGCGATCAACCGCAACGGCTGGCTGTCCACGCTGACCAGCGAATTCGGCAACCACAAGCTGCAAGGCGGCCTGTGGCTGGAGCACAACCGCTCGTCGGCCTACCGCCGCTGGTACGCGCTGGACGTGAACAACCCAAGCTCGCCGTACGACCGTCCGAGCAATCCGCTGATCACGCAGTACGGCAGCGAGATCAACAACAAGGTCGCGCAGATCCACGTGCAGGACGAATGGCGCGTGCGCGACGACCTGGCGCTGCAAGCCGGCTTCAAGTCCAGCCTGCAGTTTGCCGACGGCCAGTTCCCGGTGCAGCCGGCCAAGGGCGCCATCGCCAACGGTTCGCTGGCCCTGCCGGTCGGCGAGATCATCACCAAGAAATGGTTCCTGCCGCAGGTCGGCGCGCGCTGGGACATCACGCCGCAAGACCAGATGTTCGTCAACGTGCAAAAGAACATGCGCCAGTTCGTCACCTACGGCGGCGGCGGCGCCTCGCCGTGGAGCCTGGCGAGCCAGGCCGCGTTCGACCTGTTCAAGAGCAGCGCCAAGCCCGAGACCTCGATCACCTATGAGCTGGGCATGCGCACCAGCCACCAGCTGGACCTGGGCCCGCTCAAGGCCTTCGATGGCCAGGTCAACCTGTACCACGTCGACTTCAAGGACCGCCTGCTGACCATCAGCCCGACGCCGGTGATCACCTCCATCATCGGCGGCAATCCGGTGCTGGCCAACGTCGGCAGCGTCAAGACCGACGGCATCGACATCTCCGGCACGCTGCACTTCGGCCGCATGTTCTCGTTCTACGATGCGGTGTCGTTCAACCGCTCGACCTACTCGGACAACTACAACAACGGCAAGGATGTCGTGCCGACCTCCGGCAAGGCCGTGCCGGGCAGCCCTGAGTGGATGAACAAATTCGTCGCCACGATGACCGTGGCCGACACCGAGTTCCAGCTGATCGGCGACTACGTCGGCAAGCGCTACGCCACCTACACCAACGACCTGGACGTGCCGAGCTACTTCCTGATGAGCCTGGGCGTATCGGGCAAGCTGCCCTTCCTGAACAACAGCTGGGTGAAGAACGCGCGCTACCGTTTGAACGTCAGCAACCTGGCCAATCGCGAAGGCAGCCTGAACGTGGTGGTCGGCGCGGCCAGCGGGACTTACAATACCTTCCCGATTGCACCACGTCAGGGCTTCCTGACTTTGATGGCGGACTTCTGATGAACGGACTGTATTTACCTCAACGCCTGTCGCGGCGCGGCTTCATCCAGACGGCGGCCGCCGCCGGCGCCGCGCTGATGCTGCCCGGCTCCGTGCTGGCGGCCACTGCTCCGGCCTCGCCGGACCTGTCCGGCATGCCGGGCGTGGGCGCGGTCGGCGCGGGGACCAAGACCCCGCTGGTGTTCGGCCACCGTGGCGCCAGCGCGCTGCGCCCCGAGCACACGCTGGCGTCGTACGCCAAGGCCATCGCCGACGGCGCCGACTACATCGAACCCGACCTGTGCAGCACCAGGGATGGCGTGCTGGTCGCGCGCCATGAAGCCTTCCTCAGCGAAACCACCGACGTCGCCAGCCATCCCGAGTTCGCCAGCCGCAAGACGCGCAAGACCATCGACGGCGAAACCCACGAAGGCTGGTTCGTCGACGACTTCACGCTGGCCGAGCTGAAGACGCTGCGCGCGGTCGAGCGCCTGCCGCAGTACCGTCCCGGCAGCGCCCGGTACGACGGCATGTTCCAGGTGCTGACGTTCGAAGAGATCATCGACTTCACGGCGGCGGAAGCGGCGGCGCGCGGGCGCATCATCGGCCTGGTGCCGGAGCTCAAGCATTCGACGTATTTCGCCAGCGTTGGTTTGCCGCTGGAAGACCGGTTCCTGTCCATCCTGGCCGCGCACGACTACACGCGCCGCAACCCGGTCGAGATCCAATCGTTCGAAGTGGCCAACCTGAAGTACATGCGCGGCAAGCTGGGCCAGCGCGCCAACCTGCGCCTGATGCAGTTGGTGATCGCCGAGAACGTGCGGCCGATGGATGTGGCCAAGGCCGGCGGCACGCTGACCTTCGCGCAGATGTGCACGCCGGCCGGCCTGCGCGACATCGCCCAATACGCCGACGTGGTGGCGCCGCCGACGCGCGCGCTGATCCCGTTGAAGAAGGACGGCAGCCTGGATCAGGCCAGCTCGCTGGTGGATGACGCGCACAAGGTGGGCTTGCGGGTGGAGCCTTGGACCTTCCGTCCGGAGAATCATTTCCTGGCAGCGGACTTCCGCAACAATGCGGGAGATACGGCGCGCAACGAGGCGGGTTCCATCGCCGAGATCAAGCGCTACATCGCCACCGGCATGGACGGCTTCTTCACCGACGACCCGGCGCTGGGCCGGGCCGCGCTCGCCTGAAAGGCTGGGGTCAAGTCTGACATTCGGACACGAGCTCTACAGCAATAGCTGTAGAGCTCGTGTCCGAATGTCAGACTTGACCCCATCAAAGCGGGATTTACGCCAGCGGCAGCTGTACTTGCGCCAGCAGGCCGCCGCCCTGTGCGTCGCCCAGCTCGATGCGGCCGCCGTGGCTGGCCGCCGCCGAGGCGGCAATCGCCAGCCCCAAGCCGCTGCCGCTCTTGGTCTGCTGCGGATCGCGGAAAAACCGGTCGAACACGCGCACGCGCAACGCCGGCGCGATGCCCGGACCCTGGTCCTCCACCGTCAACAAAGCCTGCCCCGCCGCCCGCGACAAACTCACCCTGACCACGCCATGCGGCGGACTATACTTGATCGCGTTCTCGACCAGATTGTCCACCAGCGACACCAGGCTCTCGCGCTGCCCCATCACGCTCACCGGCTCGGCCACCGACAGCTCCAGCTCGACGCCATCGCGCGACGCCAGCCCCGACAAGGCCGCCAGCCTGTCCTGCAGCAAGGCGTCCAGCGCCAGCGGCGCGTGCGGCTCGTCGCCGGTGGCGTCGCTGCGCATCAGCTGCAGCAGCTGCCCCACCAGCCGCCCGGCGCGGTTGCCGCTGCTGAGGATGCCGTTCAACAGCTCGCGCTGCACCGGCCCGTTGTCCTGTCCCTGCAAGGCTTCCGCATTGACGCGCATGGCCGCCAGCGGCGTGCGCAGTTCGTGCGCGGCGTCGGCGATGAAGCTGCGTTCGCGCAGCGCGCTCTGGCTGACCCGCAGCAGCAAGGCGTTGACGCTGTCGACCATCGCCGCCAGCTCGCGGTGCGGCGGCCTGAAATGCAGGGGCGTCAGATCATGCGGGCCGCGTGCCGCCACCTCCTGCGCCACCCGCCGCCAAGGCCGCATCGCGATGCGGATCGACCACCATGCCGGCAAGGGCAGGAGCGGCAAGCTGATCAGCAAAGGCAACAGGAAGTAGCCGCGGGAATTGATCTTCATGAATAAATTCATCCAACCGACCGGCGCCGCCAATGTCACCAGGGTGTCCGAGCGGTGCGAGCGCATGCTGCGTGCGCGGTAGCGTTCGCCTTGAAGATACACGGTCTCCAGCTCGTCCAAGCCCTTGCCGCGCAGGCCGGGAAAGGCCCCCTTGGATAGGTAGATCAGGCGCCCGCCCTGCCAGACCATCAGCATCGGCCCCAGGGAATGCAACCCGCTGGCATCGAAATCTTCGCGCTGCGCGTCGTCGAAGGCGAGCAGGATTTTTTGCTGCAGCGCCGGCTGGCTGGCCAGGTTCTCGGCCACGCTGAAGACCGCATCGAACGACTTGGGCGAACTCAGATAGCTGATGCTGTCGCCGCCCTCATAAATGATCAGGGCGATCACGCCGCCCCACATCACCAGCACCAGCGCCACCTGCACCACCATCAGCCGCCGCACCAGCGTCGGCTCGGCGACCACGCGCCACAGGCGCCGCAGCAGAATCACGCGGCACCGCCGCGCGCCTGCTGGTCGATCACGTAGCCAATGCCGCGCACGGTGCGGATATAGCCCTCGCCTATCTTGCGCCGCAGGTTGGCCATGTGCACGTCCAGCGTGTTGCTGGCGTTGGTCTGGCTGCCCGGCAGCGTTTGTTCCTCCAGCACGCGCCGCGTCAGCACGCGGTCGGTACGCATCATCAACATCTTGAGCAGCGCGTATTCGCTGGCGGTCAGCTCCACGGTGCGCCCGCCGACGCTGACGCGCCGCGTCGGCGCATGCAGCACCAGGCCGCGCACCTCGATGGTCTCGCCGTCGAAGCCGTAGCTGCGCCGCGCCAGCGCGCGCACCCGCGACAGCAGCTCGGCCAGCACGAAGGGTTTGACCAGGTAATCGTCGGCGCCCCGGTCGAGGCCGGACAAGCGGTCATCCAGCGTATCGCGCGCGCTGAGGATGAGCACCGGCAGGCCGCCGCTGTCGCCCTGCACCGGATTGCGACGCAACTGGGCGAGCAGGGTCAGGCCGTCGCCGTCCGGCAGGCCCAGGTCGAGCAGCACCAGGTCGCAACCATCATGCGCCAGGCTGCGTGAGGCGTCGTCCAGGGTGCGCACCCAGACCACGTCCATGCCCTGCTCCGACAGCGCGATGCGCACGCCGTTGCCCAGGTCCAGGTCGTCTTCTATCAGCAGGATTTTCATAGGCGGTATTAGACCATCCGAATCTGAAGATGAGCTAAAGACCCGTCTTCATGCTTTCTTCATCAAAGGCTCAGATTGCCTTCATGCGTGTTGAACATACTGCACGCAGTTTACCGGGCCATTGGGGCTCCGGTACTACTTTTGAATGGACTTCACCATGAATTTACGCCTGATCTCCGCTGCAGCCGCCTGCCTGCTGCTGCCCACCCTGGCCGTTGCGGCCGACGACAGCCAACTCATGCTCGGTGGCGGCGTGGCCGCCGGTGCGCGCTACTCCGGTTCCAAGCAGAACGCCGTCGCACCGGTGATCCTGATCGACTACAGCCACGCCAGCGGCTTCTTCGCCAGCACCCTGCGCGGCATCGGCTACGGCGGCGAAGGCGGCCCGTTGACCTACAGCGCGGCGCTGGGCTATCGCGGCGACCGCAAGGAAAAGAATGAGAAAGGATTGTTCGGCAACACCGGCAGCGCCAACCTGAAGGGCATGGGCGACATCAAGGGCAGCGCCAACGCCATGCTGAGCCTGGGCTACAAGCCGATCCCTTTGCTGGAGTTGAACGTCAGCGCCGACATCCCGCTGTCGCAGCGCGAGAACGGCAAGACCTTCCACACCGGCATAACCGCGCATTTGCTGGATGCTCCCAAAGATCAGATTTCGCTGGGCGTCGGGGCCGGCTTTGCCGACAGCAAATACGCGCAGACCTACTACGGCGTCACCGCCAAGCAGGCGAGCACGTCCAAGTTCAAGGCTTACCAGGCGAAGTCCGGCCTGTACGAAGCCAACGTCATGCTGACATGGCAGCACAAGCTCGACCAGAAATGGGGCATCACCACGATGGTGGGCGCCACCCATCTGCTGCGCGAAGCCTCGCGCAGCCCGCTCACCGAGCGCAAGACCAGTCCTACCGCCGCGGTCTACGTCAGCTACGCCTACTGAAGCACGGGGCTGCTGTGGACGACGGCCAATTGCCACGCGCCGTTGTCCGCCTGCCGCCAGATGCGGGTGAAGCGCAGCAAGGTGTCGAAGCCCTGACCGCCGTACTGGCCGCCGAGCTTGACGAGGATGGACGTCATCGGCAGCGCAGCGCCGCCCAGCACTTTCAGCTCGACCGTTTCCACGCTGCGCAAACGCAGCGTGCCGGAACGGTGCAGCTCCAGGTCTTGCGCCTTGTCGATGATCTGTCCCATGTGGTTGGTGAAGAGCAAATCCTCCGCCAGGATGCGGTCCAGCGCCGCCACGTCCGACGCCTGCATGGCCAGACGTAGCTGTTCCTCGGCGTCGCGGATTTCCACATGGCGCTTCAGCGCCACCAGCACGTCGGGGAAATCGCCCACCACCATCGGCCCGAATTCCGCTTCCTGCGGGCCGGTGATCTCGGTGCTGTAGCTGATGCGCGTGAGGCCGGACGGCAGCGCTTCGATGCGGTGGAACACCAGCACGCGGTTGCCGTCGATGACGGTCTCGTCGGTGAACTCCTGGTTCTCGCGCACGGTCAACAGGGTGCTGGTGAAGATGTCGTCGCCCGGCACCTGCATCGTGAAGCGCGTGCCGTCGGCGAACGGTCCGTGCAGTTCGATATTAACGATGCCGGCGTTCCACTGCTTCCAGCCGGCGACGTCGGACCACAACGCCCAGACGGCCGCCGGCGTGGCGCTTGTTTCTATGCTTGCTACATGTGTCCACATGGAATTGTCCTTGATTCAATGGAGAGCGCAGCATAGCCAAGTATTGATTTAAATGCAATCGATGTCCGGCCCGGCCAACCACTCCCGCCCCTTCAGCATGGCCCGCCAGTACAAGGGCGGCAGCACATGCCGTTTGAGCAGCCAGGCCAGCCGCGACGGGCGGGTGCCGTCGATCAGCCAGCCGGGCAGACTGGGCGACAAGCGGCCGCCGTAGCAAAATTCGGCCAGCACCACCTTGCCGCGCGCTACCGTCAGCGGGCAGGCGCCGTAGCCGTCATAGCGCGCCAGGCCTCGCGCCCCGCGCTTGACGCCGCGCAGCGCGGCCAATACATTGTGCGCCACCACCGGCGCCTGGCGGCGGGCGGCGGCGACGGTCTTGGCGTTGCCGCAGTTGACGACGTCGCCCAGCGCGTGGATGTTGCCCCATTGCTTGTGCATCAGCGTGGCCGGATCAACGTCGAGCCAGCCGCCCGCATCGGCCAGCAGGCTGCCGCGTATGAAATCGGGCGGCGTCTGCGGCGGCACCACGTGCAGCAGGTCGAAGCCGCGCTGGATTTCCTCGCTGCCGCCATCCGGCAAGGCGCGGCGGAAGGTCGCCGTCCTGGCAGCGCCGTCCACTGCGACCAGCGTGTGACCGAAACGCAGGTCGATGCCATAAGCGTCGACATACTCCATCAACGCCGGCACATAATCCGCAACGCCGAACAGCACCGCGCCGGCGCTGCAGAATTCAATTTCGATATCGCCCAGCACGCCGTTGCGGCGCCAGTGGTCGGCCGCCAGGTACATCGCCTTTTGCGGCGCGCCCGCGCACTTGATCGGCATGGCCGGCTGGGTGAACAGCGCGCGGCCGCCGCGCAGCTGCCGCACCATCTGCCAGGTGTAGGGCGCCAGCCGGTACAGGTAGTTCGAGGTGACGCCGTTGCGGCCCAGCGTCTCCGACAGTCCGGCTATGGCGTCCCAGTCCAGCTTCAGGCCGGGGCACACCACCAGCTGGCTGTAGTGCAGCATGCCGCCGTCGGCCAGCACGACGGCGTCGCGCTGCGGCGCGAAGCCGGCCACCGCCGCCCTGATCCAGCGCGCGCCGCGCGGCATGGCCCTCTCCATCGGCCGGGCCGTGGCGGCGCTGCGCATCGCGCCGCCGCCCACCAGCGTCCAGCCGGGCTGGTAGTAGTGGATGTCGCCCGGTTCGACGATGGCGACATCCAGCCCGGGCTGCCGCGCCAGCAGGCTGGCCGCCGTGGCGATGCCGGCCGCGCCGCCGCCGACGATGACCACCGAATGCCTGGCCGACATGGGGCTGTGCGTCAACATGGCCGCTAGTACCGCCGCCGGCCGGCCGCCGCCTGGGCGGTGTCCTTTTCCAGCAGCAGTGTCTGGATATCGCGGTAGATCAGCTCGAGCTGCAGGAAGGCTGGACTGTAGATCTCGCGCACCCTCCCCTGGCGGTCGAGCAGGAACAGCTTGACCTGGTGGTAGTACAAGCGCGTCGGCTTGCCTTGTGCGTCGAGCTGCACCGACGTGCTCTGCCCCAGATCGTCGAGGATGGGTTGCAGCTTCTCCACCGAGCGCGAAGTCAGGAAGTGCCAGCGCAAGGGCTGGCCGGCGCTGCCCAGCGCGCCACCGTAGAGGCGCATCGCCTCCGGCGTATCGTTGACGGGGTCGAAGGACACACTGGCGAACTGCACCCGCCGCGCCATCGCAGGCGTGTTGAGCAAGCGCTCGCGCAAGCCATGCAAGGTGGCGAACAACGCCGGACACGCGGTCGGATCACTGCAATAGGTGTACATGAAATTGAGCAACGTGACACGGCCGGTGGTGTAGCGTTCCAGCGGCATGTCGCGGCCGTCGCTGTCGAGCACTGTGCCGCGCGGCCCCTGCTGGATCACCGGCAGGTGGTAGCTGCCGGCGGCGGGCACGATCGGTTGCGGCGGCACGGCCGCCGGCCGCTGCGCCGCGCCGGCCAGCCGCGCGCCATCCGTTCCGCTCAACAGCAGCAGCGGCAGCAGCGCCCAGATGTCAGCGTATCGACGCCACATTGGGAGCCGGCTTCGCGCTGAACTTCATGTGATGCGGACGGCCCAGCTTCTCCTTGTAGAAATCGATCTTCCATTGCTGGCTCAACTCGCGGCCATCCCAGTGGAAGAGCTTGATGAAATGGTCGTCGTTGTCCAGGTCCCAGTGTTCAAGCAGGCTGGTGGTGATGTACAGGCGCTTGCCGTCCCAGCTCTGGCTGACCATGTTGACGTGCTTGCCGGTGACTTTCTCATAGACCTGGCGCGGCGCTTCAGGATTGCTCAGGTCGAACAAGCGGGTCTTGCCATCCATGAAGGTGTTGACCCACAAACCCTTGCCGTCGGCCGTGATCGACATGTCGACCGGCAGCGGAACCTTGGCCGGATCGCCTATCGGGCCAACGTCGCGCGCCTGCCAACGACCGTCGGCATCGGGCCGGACCAGCCACAGCTTGGAGGTCAATGCGGTGGCGGTGATCGCCCAGTTGTCGCCCGGGGCCTGCGACCAGCGTACTTCCAATGGCGCGCCCGGGGTGCTGAAGATCTGCTGCGGCTTCATGGCCTTGAAATCCCACAGCACCATGGTGTTGCCGAATTTCTGCATGGCCGCCGGATCCTTGATCAGCTTGCCCAGGTCGGTGCGGTAGTTGTTGTAGCCGGTGAAGCTGGAGGTCAGCATGGCGTTGCGGCCGGGATTGATCGCCAGGTCGTAGCCGTAGCCGTCGCCCTGCACGTCGCCGATCTTGTCGGTCGGGTTGGGGTAGCGGGCCACCACGTCGCCCTTGTTGTTGTAGACCGCCATGCCGGTGGCGCCGCCCATGTCGCGCGGGTTCGACAGGAAGCCGACCAGCATCCGCCCCGGCAGCGCGTAGAAGGTGTGCGGGCCGACGAAGCCGCTCTTGTCGACCACGTCGTTGATGGTCTTCACCAGCTTGGGATGGGCCGGGTCGGTGCCGACGTCGAACACGAAGATCTTGCTGTCCTGCAGCCGCCCTGCCCACAGGTATTTGCGGTCTTCGGTGAAGCCGACATGGTGGGCGTCGCCGCGTCCCGGCACCGACAGCGAGTGGATCACCTTGCCGTATGTCGGCGAGGCCGGGTTGACGTCTATCGTCACCAGCTTGTCCTGGCCATTGCCGACGCCCGCGATGCCCAGCGTCCAGACATGGACGTAGTCCTCCTGGCCCTTGATCAGGTTGGCCATGTAGGGCGAGTTGCAGGTTTCATCGGCGGCGGCGGGGCCGGCCAGCAATACGGAAAGCAGCACACTGACGACGGGCAGCAATTTCATTCCGGTCTCCATGCATTTTTTATAATGTATTCAATTTGACATCGTCCAGTTGAAAAATCAACAGTTACTTTCCGACCTGCGCGAAAAGCCACAGCTGGCTTTTCGCATGCAAGTTCGTTCTATTTCTACTGATCAGCGGCGATCGGCACCGGCCTTGGGCAGCGCGGCCGTCATGTCGACCCAGCTTTGCGGCTGCGGCTTGTTGCGCTCGCGGACGCCGAAGAAGCTCACCACCAGCTCGCCATTCTTGTCGAAGAATTCCACCGACGTCACGCCGGCGCGCTTGATCACGTAGCCGCTGTTGAAGGCGTTGTCGCGCAGGTGCAGATTGAATTCAGGGTCCAGCACGTTGAACCAGCCGCCCGCTTCCTGCACCTTGCCGACCTTGCCGCTGTAGATCTGGATCGCCGCCTCGTTGCCGAGGAAGGCCATGATCTCCAGCTTCTGCTTGGCCGACTCTTCCAGCAGCTGGCGCACCGCCAGCGGCGTCACGCGCTGCACGGAACTGGCCGGCGCCAAGCGCATCGCCTGTTCGCGCGTCAGGCCGAACTCGCCCAGCAGGCGGTTGAACTGGTGCACATCGGTCAGCTCGTTCCAGGCCAGCTGGTATTCCTTGACGTCGATGGCGCTGTCCGGTTTCTCGGCCGTCTTGGCCGGCGCCGCCGTCACCTTCAGGTCCGCGCTTTGCACCGGGTTGCGGAAGTCCGCCACCAGCTTGTCGAACACCGGCACGCCGGCCTCGCTCTTCACGTAGACCTTGTGCACGGCGTCGCCGTGGGCATCGAAGAATTGCAGGCTGCGCGACACCACGCCGTCCTTGCCCGGCTGGACGACGGCGAACGCATACTTCCAGTTCTTGAAGGTGAAGCGCATGTCGATCTCGCCGCCCAGGTAGCCGCCGGCGATGTTGCGCAGGCGGGCTTCGCGTTCCTTTTCCTTGTCGGCGTCGAGGCCGGTGATTTCTTCCTGCGGCTTGAGTTTGGTGGCGACGCCGGTGCGTTCCAGCACGCCGTTCTCGTTGCGCGTCAGCGCCATCACCGTGCCCAGGTCCAGCGCGCGGCGCATGATTTCACGCGGCACGTTCTCCCCTTCCTGCAAACGGGTGACGGTCTTGCCGATGCCGATCGCCAGCAGGTCGGCTTCGGACACGTTCAAGGTCTTGGCGGCGTCGCGTGCTTGCAGACGGGGCTGGCTGGTGCGCAGCGCATCGTAGCGTTCGGACAGGCTGGCGGCGCCCGCTGGCAGATAGTTCAGCAACAGGGCGCCGGTCAGCGCCAGGGCAAAGCGGTGGTGAGCTTTCATGGGTAACTCCTTAGTAGATCACTTTGAGGTTGACCGCGTAGTTGCGGCCCGGACGGACATAGCGTTCGATATCGGCCAGCGTGGCGGTGGTGGTGCCGACCGGCAGGCTGCGCGCCGAAGCGTAATCCCAGTACTTCTTGTCGCCGAGGTTGTAGACGCCGGCGTTCAGGACCACGTGCTTGCCGATGTTCCAGTAGGCCGTGAAGTCCATCACGGTCGAACCCGGAACGTTGAAGCGCGCGGCGCTGGTGTCGGAGATCACGTCATCGGCGGCCTTCTTGCCGCGCACGGTGCTGACCGCGAAGGCCGCGCCGCCACGCAATGCCGGATCGTCATAAGCGAACACGGCGTTGGCCTTGTACGGCTGCACCGACGGCAAATCGGCTTTCTTGCCGGTCGTGCGGTTTTCCGCCGTGCCCTGCGAGATGCCGCCGGCCAGCGCCACGCTGTAACCCTTCATCGGCGCCAACCACTGGCCCAGTTGGAAACGGCCGCTGACTTCTATGCCCTTGGTGTTGGCCTTGCCGATGTTCTCCGGACGGAACAGGCCGAAGGTGATGGTCGGATAGTTGACCGGGTCCAGCGGCTGCGCGGCGTACTCGATCATGTTGCTGTAGCTGGTGTAGAACACCGAGGTGCTCAATTCCACGCCCGGAACCGGCGCGCCTTTCAGGCCGATGTCGAAGGCGTTGCTGGTTTCCTTCTTCAGGTTCGGATTGCCCATCACGGCGTAGGCATTGCCGGCGGCGGTGTAGGTGAACGAATCGTAGGTGCCGGTGCGCTCGGCCGCGGTCGGCAGGCGGGTGCCACGGCTGTACTGCGCATAGGCGCTGAAGCCCGGTGTCAGCTCGACCGACAGGTTCAGGCTGGGCGTGAAGAAGGAATCGGTTTCATCCTTGATTTCCCTGGCCGCGCTTGGCACGGCGATGAAGTACGCCTCCAGGTTTTTCGGATGCAGCTTGCGCTGCTCGCCGCGCAGGCCGGGCGTCAGCGTGGCCTGGTGGCCCAGCATCGCGAAGCCGAACTCGCCGCGCAGATAGGCCGCCAGCTTGTCGGTGTCCATGTCGGCCATGCGGTTCTTCATGGTGATCTGGTGCGCGCCGGTCTTGATGACGGTGCGGTCTTCCTGCCATGGACGACGGCTCTCCTGCTGCTCGTAGCTGATGCCGTAGCTCAGCAGGCTGTTCGCGTCCAGCTGCTTGGTGGCGTCCGCCGCCAGGCCCTTGCTGTTGTTGTAGAAGCCGGTCGTGATGTTGCGCAGGTAAGGCTGGCTGCCGGTGATGTAGCTGGCGCGGGTCAGGTCGACCACCGAGGCGTTCTGCGTGTAGGCGCGGGTGTCGAGCGTATCGAACAGCAGGCCGGAGCCCGGCGTGTAGTGGTGCTCGATGCTGTAGCGGCTGCGCTCGGTGCGCGAGTTCTGCGCCGCGCCTTCCGGATACGACGGGCCCAGCTTGTTGGCGTAGACGCGGTCGTGCGTGGATTTGTAGTTGTCGACGGTGAAGCCGAGTTTCTGGTTGCCGCTCAGCGTCCAGTTCAGCTTGGCCAGTACGGCGTCGGAAGTCCAGTCGTCGGGATTCAGTGCGACATTGCCTCGGCTCTTGCCTTCGTCGCCGGCGCGGTGCACGCCGACGATCAGGCCCTTCAGTTTGTCGCTCAGCGTGGCCGCCGCCGTCACCGCATGCACGCGGGCGCCACGGTCGGAGGTGTAGCCCGCCTTGTAGTCGGCGTAGAGCTTGCGGGTGGTCAGGTACTCTTCCGGCGTCTTGGTGATGAACGATACCGAACCGCCGATGCCGGGCGTGCCTGCGCCGGCCGGGCTGGTGCCGGAACCGATGCGCACTTCGCGGAAGGTTTCGGGATCGAAGTAGTCGCGGCCGATGCCGAAGGCGTTGGTGGAGTTGCCGTCCGGCTTGGGTGCGGCGTCCGGCAGCGCGATGCCGTCCAGCTCCAGGCTGACGCGGTTGCCTTCGGCGCCACGGATGTTGATGCCGGTATTGCCGGCGCCATCCCAGATATTGCCGGAGCCGCTGGCCGCCGTCGGCACGCTGACCAGCGGCGCGTAGCGGGCGAGATTGGCCATGTCGATGGCGTTGTTCTGGCCGATCTGCTCGGCGCCGATGACGATGGTGGCGCCGCTGCGGGTGTTGCTGCTGTCGTCGCGTTTGGCTTTGACCAGGATCTCGCCCAGTGCCACGGATGCGGCGGGCGCGTCGGCGGCGTTGGTGGCGTTGGTGGCGTTGGCGGCGTTGTTGGCATAGGCGGCAGGCAGCAGCGCGGCGCCCAGCAAGGTCAGCAAGGCGGATCGCACCGCCAGTGTCACGGCGTGGGGAGACAAAGGCGCGGCCGTATGCCGGGCGCCCGAAATGATAGCGGCCATAGAATTCCAAGAGTGGGGGGTGACGGCTGGCTCTCGGACCTACGGCGATTGCTGGCAAAAATACATTCTAACAATAATGATTCTCATTTACAAGCGGCGGCGTGGTGAGAATCCGCGACCGCATTGCTAGATAAAAGTTAAACATTATTCTTATTGCATCTTTCCGTTCTTCAGGTATCTTGATAAAGCTCAAGAGTCCGCCGTGAGGCGCACGCAGAATACCGCTTCCACCCGGCCGGCAGCTACAGGCCAAATCCCCCGAAAAATTCACGACAGGAGGTCCACGATGGTTGCTAGTGCAGACGGGAAAATCGTTCAACTCGGATCGTATGCGGCGTCAAAAGGAAACAACTCCATCTCCGGCCTGTCGTCCGGCGCCTTCATGACCGTGCAGTTGCACCTGGCCCGTTCGGCCAGCTTTGCAGGCGCGGGCATCATCGCGGGCGGGCCGTTCCGCTGTGCCGAGACCTACCAGCCCGCCGGGCTGGTGACGGCGGAAGACGCCCGCATCGAGAACTCCCTGTACATCTGCATGAACCCGCTGATCCCGCAAACCGGTCCCGACGCGCAACGCCTGGTCGAGATGGCGCGCGAAACCGCCCAGGCCGGCCTGATCGACGACATCGCCAACCTCGCCGACGACCGGCTCTACATCTTCACCGGCAGCCAGGATGACGTGGTCTATTCCGACGTGGTGGAGAGAACCCGCCAGTTCTACGAAATGCTGGGCGTGAAGAGGGACAACATCGCCTATCACGACGACGTGCCGGCAGGCCACAGCATCATCACGGACAATCCCGAAGATTCGGAATTGCAGACCAACCAGCCGCCGTACATCAACAACGGCGGCTTCATGCAATCCCACGACATCCTGCGCCATATCTACGGCGATCTGAAAGCACCGGCAGCGCAAGCCAACGGCCAGCTGCTGCGTTTCGATCAATCGGAGTTCCTCGGCGAGGATGCGCCGTGGGCCAGCATGAGCCGCTTCGGCTACGCCTACATTCCATCCAGAGTGCTGGAAGGCGCGGTGAAGGCGCCGCGCGTTCATATCGCGCTGCACGGCTGCAAGCAGGGCTACAACTACACCGACTACGTCAACGGCCGCGCGGACATCGCCAACCAGCCGCCGTACGGCAACCGCTACATCACGACCACGGGCTACAACAACATCGCCGAGAGCAACGACATCATCGTGCTCTATCCGCAAGCCGAAGGCACGGACAACGGCGCCATCCAGAATCCGGACGGCTGCTGGGATTGGTGGGGATACAGCAACAAGGACGCCGCGTCGCCGTACTATTCGCGCCACGCGGTGCAGATCAAGGCGATACACGCCATGCTCGACCGCCTGTGCGCTTGAGCGACCAAGGAGAATCCAATGAGCAAATTTCCCGTCTCGACCAGCCTGCATGGGGATACAGCAGGCATCGCCGCCGAATCCGCAGCCATCGCATCGAACGCGATAGCGCCCCTGGCGCACGCCATGACCGCGCAAAGGCTGCTGCAAAAAGACGCCACGCACCTGGTCAACAACAGCGCCGTCTCGATGGCGCTGGTCACGCGGCTATGGGATCCGGTCGTCTGGAGTGAATGGACGCAGCTGCAGGCGGCCATCATGCAGCGGCTGTATGTGCAGCATCAGAACTGGCACAAGGGCTGCGCCATCCTGATCGACGATTATGGACAGCTGCGGCAAGCCAACACCATGTCCAAGCTGGTGGAGAAGCAGAGCAACCTGGTGTCGCAATCGGCCGAACTGGTGGCCAGCCAGGCCACGGACTTCGTGGCGCTGCTGGAGAACATCGATGTCGACTATGGTTATTGGGCCAGCCAGAAACTGCGGGCCGATAACTATCAAGCCGCCAGGTAGTTGTTCTTCACGCGGACATAGTGCTCCGCCGAATATTTCAGATAAGCGATTTCTTCGGCGGTCAGCGCCCTGACCTTCTGCGCCGGACGGCCGACGTAGAGGTGGCCGCTTTCCAGCACCTTGCCCGGCGAGACCAGGCTGCCCGCGCCGACCATCACCTGGTCCTGCACGACGACGTCGTCCATGATGATGGAGCCCATGCCGATCAGGCACTCATTGCCGATGGTGCAGCCGTGCAGCAGCACCGAGTGGCCGATGGTCACATAATCGCCGATGACGAGCGGCGAACCGTCCGGCTTGGCGGCGTTCTTGTGCGAGACGTGGCCCATGGCGAAATCCTGCACATTGCTGCACTCGCCGATGACGATGCGGTTGACGTCGCCGCGCAGCACGGTGTTGCACCAGACCGAGCTGTCGCGGCCGATGCGCACGTCGCCTATCACTTGCGCGGAGGCGTGCAGATAAATGTTTTCGCCGAGGACGGGGCTGGTGTTGAGATAGCTGGAGATGGGCATGTTTTTCAAGCGATATAGGTGGTGTCGCCGTGCGGCGCGGCCTGGAAGGCAGGCAGCGCTTCGGCCTGGCGCGAGAACTCTGCCTGCAGCGGATAGCGGGATGCGTCGACCACTTCCGGCAGCATCTGCTGCATGAAGTGCCAGGTGACGGCCGTCATTACGCCGGCATGGTCGAGCGCCGCCACCGACAGCGGATGCGCGCCCAGCTCGGCCTCCAGCGCATCGAAGGCCGACAGCATCTGCGCGGTGACACGGTCCACCCACGGCTGATGCAGCTTCTCGGCGGGACGCACCATGCGCTCGTACACCAGTTGCACGCCCTTGTCGCAGGCGGCCAGCGCCAGCCCCAGCACGCGCAGTGAGCGCATCAGTTCGGTCGGCATCGACGGCGTCAGGCGGCTGGCCGGCATGGCCAGCGCTTCCGCGTACTGCACGATCAGCGTCGAGTCCATCAGCACGGTGCCGTCGTCGGCCACCAGGGTCGGCGCCTTGACCACCGGATTGATCTGGCGGAATTGCTCGTAGGTGCTGAACACCGACAGCGATTGGTGTTCGAAGCGCACGCCCATCAACTGCAGCGTGACGGCCACGCGGCGCACATAGGGCGAATCCAGCATCCCGATTAATTTCATGTTTTCTCCAATAGTTAAGCCTAAGCCAGCGCCCACTCGGCGGCCTTGCGCGCGTGGATGGCGGTGGTGTCGAACAGCGGCACGGCGGCGTCCCGCTGCGCGACCAGCAGCGAGATTTCGGTGCAGCCCAGAATGATAGCCTGCGCGCCCTGCTCCACCAAGCCGGCGATGATGCGGCGGTATTCGTCGCGCGAACTGTCGACGATGCGGCCCAGGCACAGTTCTTCGTAGATGATGCGGTGGACGATGTCGCGGTCGTGCTGCGCCGGTACCACCACGTCGAGGCCGTGATGCTCGCGCAGGCGGTCCTTGTAGAACGCCTGCTCCATCGTGAAGCGCGTACCCAGCAGGCCGATCTTGCGCAGGCCGGCGTGCTGGATTTCAGCGGCGGTCGGGTCGGCGATGTGGAACAGCGGAATGTCCACCGCCGCCTCGATGGCGGGCGCCACCTTGTGCATGGTGTTGGTGCACAGGACCAGGAAATCCGCGCCGGCCGCGCGCAGCGAACGCGCCGCATCGGCCAGCACGGCGCCGGCGGCGTCCCAGTCGCCCGCGTGCTGCAGGCGTTCGATGTCGTGGAAGTCCACGCTGTACAGCACCACCTTGGCCGAATGCAGGCCGCCCAGGTGCTGCTTCACCGTCTCGTTAATCTGGCGGTAGTAAGGTACCGTCGATTCCCAGCTCATGCCGCCTATCAGGCCTATCGTTTTCAAGCGCGCCCCTCCGAAAAACCGGCCTCGCGACACGCGGGCCCGGCCCGCCAGCATACACGCCGCGACGGTTTTTTGCTCAAGCCTCGGGGCGGGCGTAGCTGACGGTGAGGATTTCCCACTGGTGGCCGTCGGGCTGGTTCCAGTAGACGATGCTGCCGCCGTTGTAGCTGCCGACCTGGTTGTCGTTGTCCGCAAACACCGAGCTGCGGTAAGGGATGCCGGCGGCCTTGATGCGGCCGAGGATGGCGTCGAAGTCCGCCTGCGCGACGCGGAAGCAATAGTGCTGTAGCGGGATGGGTTCCGGCCACTGGTCGAAGTCGATGGTCAGGCTGTCGCTGACGAACACCGGCGCGAAGGGTCCTACGCCGGTGCTCGACCAGGGCACGCCCAGCAGTTCCGCCAGCTGCTTGGCCGCGGCGATCTTGTCGCGCACGGGTATCAACAAATGATCAAGATGGATAGTCATACGCACCTCCTGTTCTCATTTTAGCGAAGCGGAGCTCTGGACCATGCTTACGGCGCGAGATAAGCGGCAAGGCCAACAGTCGGGATGACCAGCTTGTAGTTGCCGGGCGTTTCGCGCAGTACTTCGACCTTGACGAGCGATGGCAGTTCCACACCTAATTCCGCCGCGATGGCCTTTTCCGGCTCGCTGATCAGTGCATGGGCGAAGGCAGGGTCTGCGTAGAATTTACGTATCAGTCGCTTCTCCAGTTCCTGCCGGGACGTGCCTTCGAGCAGGCGGTTCCAGGCTTGGGCATGCTCCTGATCTTGCGGCGACAAGGCGGCCGGGGCCTCGGACCAGACGGAGCCAGGCCAGTTTAGTATCAAATCGCTTCCCGGAATTTCCCATTGGGTAAACACCTCGAAACGGTTTGCAATGCCTAGCGGATTGGTAACCGTACCAAACTGGTTGTCTCGGAACAGCCACGCGCACAGATCCGGCGCTGCCCATCCATTCGACGTCCTGAGGCCGAATTGCGAGTACTGTATGCCGTCCAAAGGATCACCGCAGCAATTTTTAGTAAAGGCGTGGCGTGACGCGAAATAGCTGTACGTTTTTTTGCCGATGCTGTCAGCGCCGAACTGCGCGAATTGGGCGTCGGTCTCCCCAGCCAGAAACGGGTCCGCCGGTTCAGTAGTGACCAGCGCGATATAGAACTTCTGGCCGATGGTGGTGCGCGTCGTTTCATACCAGGACTTGTTGATGATGGCGTCTGTTATTTGCTGGAATTTCGGATCGGACTTGGCAGGCAGGGTCACTTTGGGATCGCCCAAGCTGGAGACCGGCGCGCTATGCTGATTCAGCGGATTGATATAACTCTTGTTCCAGTACGCGGCCGGATCGGCATGGATGAGCGACAGATCGTCATTGGCCTGCAGGAAGGTCTGGTTCATGCGCAGCCACAGCGAGCCAAACGTGGATTTCAGGCTGGGCGGCTCGTCCGGGCCAGAGTAAGCGCCGAAGAAAGTGCCGAGGAAGGTGCCGAATATACCCGCGCCTGGAAAATCCAGCAGTCCGATACAACTGAACACCGCAGTGAAGAACGTGGACAGTTCTTTCTGGCCAGGATCGGGCGAGGCATCCTGCGACAGCTCCTGGTAGACCCCGCTGAGGACGTCCTGCATGTAGTCGTGCACATGGTTGGTCAGGTCCATCAGGTTGCTGACATTTTCCTTCACTTGCGCCAGTTGCTCAGGTGTCGCCATGGTAGTCCCTTTCAAAAGGTTATCCAAAAAACAACTTTGAGCGTTGATTGTAGCCCGGCGGTCGCGTCTATGCCAGCGACATGAAGGAGCCTGCTGTGTTTGCGCCACACGCCCCCACACAACCAGTTGTCAGGACTGACGCTCCCCCACCTGCTCGTGCGCGACCTGTCGGCGCGGACGGAAGCCGGGCGCCAGCAGCTTGTATTGCAGGCGCTGCTTGAACTCGGCGTCGCGCTGCTGCCAGGTCGGGCCATGGGCCTGCGGCGCCGGCAGCACGGTCGGCTGGCCGTTCATCTTCAACTCGGCGACGGGCAAGTCGCCGGCATCGTCCTTGTTGTCGGTGTAATGGATGCGGCCTTGGGCGTCGGCCCATTTGTAGACTTGCGCGTGGCCGGCGGCGCTGGCGCAGAGCAAGGTGATCGTCAGTAGTAAGCGGGTCATGGAGGATTGTTCTCATGAAGAATCGACGGCCCGATTGTATAAAAAATTTCTTATTGGAAATCTATTGAAATGTCACTACTCTTGCAATAACACCACCGCACCGCGCGCGATGGAGCGGACCACGGCCATCACGTCCCAGTTGGTGAGGCGGATGCAGCCGTGCGACTGGGTCTTGCCGATCTTGCCCGGCTCGGGCGTGCCGTGGATGCCGTAGTGTTCCTTGCTCAGTTCTATCCACGCGACGCCGACCGGGTTGTTGGGGCCGGCCGCGAGGCGGGCCTTGGCATCGCCCGCCTTGGCGTCCCAGAACAGCTTGGGGTTGTAGCGGTATTCGGGATCGGTGGCGACGCCGCGCACCTGCCAGCGGCCTTCGGGCAGCGGGTCGTGCTTGCTCCCGGTACTGGCGGGGAATTGCGCGAACGGCATGCCGCCCGCGTCGAGCAGCGTCAGCGTACCGTCCTGCGCGTCGACCAGGATGGAGCTGGCTTTCGGCAGCGGCTTGGCGGCGGCCACGTTGGGCACGGTGATGCGGGTGCCGGCCCGGGTCAGCGGCTTGCCGGGGTTGAGGCGGCGCAGCAGGTCGGGGCTGCAATGGAAGCGTTCGCCCAGCGCTTCGGCCAGGCTGGCGTAGCCCAGCGCGGGCAGCCTGGACTTGGCCATCATGCCGGCCGGGACAGGCGTGTAGGGTCCGGCGACGTCTTGCGCGGTGATGGTGTAGCTGTCCAGCACAGGCGCCTGGTCGCGCTCCAGCTCGGCCCAGGTGGCGGCATCGACCACGCCGGTCACCGGCAGCTGGTGCAGCTTCTGGAAGCCGCGTATGGCCTGGCGCATATTGCTGCCATAGGCGCCGTCCATTTCGCCGGTGGAAAAATGGGCGCGGTCGAGCAGCACCTGGGCGCGCAGCACTTCCGGGCCATGCGCCTTCGGGCCGACGGTGGCCGCGCCAACGCTGGCGGCGGCAATCAGCGATGCGACAAAAAATAAGACTCTCAAGCCGGACTCGTATGACGTAAGGGGCGCTTATTCTAGCTTAAGCTTGCCCGTTAAGCCTGTTCGCTGCGGCGCTGGTAAAAGCGCAATTAGTTGGCGGTGTTGATGACCGCCTCGATGTGGTGGCCGTCCGGGTCGACCAGGAAGGCGGCGTAGTAATGGTCGCCGTAATCGGGACGCAGGCCCGGCGCGCCATTGTCGCTGCCGCCGACGCGCAGCGCGGCGGCATGGAAGGCGTCCACCGCGGCGCGGTTCGGCGCGGCGAAGGCCATGTGGAAGCCCGCGCCCGGCGCCTCGGCTTCGGGACGCAGCTTCAGGCACAGCAGGTCCTTGTCGTCCTCCAAGCCATAGCCGATGGCGTCGTCGTCTTCGAACACGCGGCGGAAGCCGAGCGCGCCCATGGCGGCGTCGTAGAAAGCGCCGGACAGCGCGAGGTCGCGCACGCCGAAAGAAATGTGATGCAGCATGTTCAGGATTCCAGTTGTTGTGCGACTTCCCAGCTGTGTCCAGCGGGGTCGACGAAGTTAGCGGTACGCATATTCCAAGGGCGGTTGACGGGACCGGCCAGCAGCGTCACGCCGCGCTGCCGCAGCTGCGCGCAGACCGCGTCCACGTCCGGCACCCAGATGCTGATCTGGAAGCGCGAGCCGGCATCGCGCGGCGCCACCACTGCGGGCGAGATGATCACCGGCGCACTGCCCACATGCAGCAGGTTGATGATCAGGTTGTCGAACTTCATCACGGCGGACACCGCGTCCTCGTACACCACCGGCACGCCGAACACGTCGAGATAAAACGCCTTGGCCGCCGCCACGTCTTCGACGAACAGGCTGATGGCGCTGAGATGGTGCAAAGGATTGCTCACGGTGTCACTCCTGCTTGCGGTATTTTTGCATGACGTCGCCGAGACGGCCGCGGTGCGAGTCCAGCCAGCTCCACAGCGCTTCGACCTGGTCATGATGGGCGCGGTAGTAAGTGGCGTTGAAGGCCAGCCACAACCGCGTGTTGATCAGCGGCTGCGGCAACTGCACCACCACGCCGCGATAGCGTTTCAGCGTCAGCGCCAGATGCTCGGGCTTGACGAGGTTGACCACCACGCCGTCCACCCTGCCCAGCTTGAGCTTCTCGATATTGCGCTCCAGGTCGCGGGCGCCGTCGTCGATGGTCAAGCCGGCGTCGCGCAGGCGCGCGTTGTAGGCATTGCCTTGCGGCGAACCGAGCACCTTGCCGCGGAAGTATTCATTGGGATTGGCGCCGGCCGGGATCTTGTCCTTGACGCGCACCAGCACCACCAGCGTGTTGTGCAGCGCTCGGTTGCGGTCGATGTTGCCGTCCTTGTCGCGCGGCAGCGCGATCTCGGCGGAATAGCTGGGCTGCTCGGCCAGCGGCGTCATGTCGATGTCGCCCGCCTCCAGCGCCACCCTCAGGCGCGCCACCGGCAGCCGCACCAGCGTCGGCAGGCAGTTGAAGCCGGAACCCATGACCGCGTTGCGTATCAGGTCGACCGCCGCGCCGGGCGGTTCGGGCACCTGCTCGCCCTCGCCCATCCAGTAGGGCGGCCGGTTCTGGTCCATATAGCCGACCCGCAGCGGCGTGCAAACGCCTGCACTCTTTGCCAGCGGAGCAAGCGTGGCCAACATCAGCAGTATGCCAGCGCGGATCGCCATGAAGGGGCTCAGTTGTCGGAAGGTTTGGGCGCCAGCGGCGGCAGCGCAGCGGCCTGGCCCTTGCCGACGATCTGGATGAAGATTTCGTTTTGCTTGATCATGCTGAGCTCGTAGCGAGCACGCTCCTCCACTGCGCCGGTGCCGTCCTTGAGGTCGCGCACTTCGGAGTCGAGCTTGGCGTTGCGGGCGATCAGTTCCGCGTTTTTCTTGTGGGCCGTGTCCACCTGGGCCTCGAAGTCTTTCACGCGCAGCCACCCGCCCTTCCCCAGCCAGAGCGGGTACTGTATCAACAGCAGCAGGGCTGCCAGTGCGAGAGTGATCAGACGCATGGAATCGACAGCGGCCGGAAGTGATCCGGCCGCGTTTGCTTAATTACTTCAGATTATAGAACGCGTCGCGGCCCGGGTAGGAAGCGATATCGCCCAGATCTTCTTCGATACGCAGCAGCTGGTTGTACTTGGCCATGCGGTCCGAACGCGACATCGAGCCGGTCTTGATCTGCAGGGCGTTCAGGCCAACGGCGATATCGGCGATGGTCGAATCTTCGGTTTCGCCCGAACGGTGCGAGATCACGGCGGTGTAGCCGGCGCGCTTGGCCATTTCGATGGCGGCGAAGGTTTCGGTCAGGGTGCCGATCTGGTTGATCTTGATCAGGATCGAGTTGGCGATGCCTTTCGAGATGCCTTCTTTCAGGATCTTGGTGTTGGTGACGTACAGGTCGTCGCCCACCAGCTGGATCTTCTTGCCCAATTCCTTGGTCAGGATCGCCCAGCCGTCCCAGTCGCCTTCGTGCATCGCGTCTTCGATCGAGATGATCGGGTACTTGTCGCACCAGGTCGCCAGCAGGTTGGTGAACTCGGTGGCGGTCAGGCTCAGGCCCTCGCCTTCCAGCTCGTACTTGCCGTCCTTGTAGAACTCGGAAGCGGCGCAGTCCAGGCCGATGGCGATCTGGGTGCCTGGCTCGTAGCCGGCTTCTTCGATCGCCTGGATGATCAGCTTGATCGCTTCCTCATGGTTGGCCAGCGATGGCGCGAAACCGCCTTCGTCGCCCACGGCGGTGCTCAGACCCTTCTTGTGCAGGATCTTTTTCAGCGTGTGGAACACTTCGGCGCCGTAGCGGACCGCTTCCTTGAAGGAAGGTGCACCGACTGGAATGATCATGAATTCCTGGATGTCCAGGTTGTTGTCGGCGTGCGCGCCGCCGTTGATCACGTTCATCATCGGCACTGGCAGCTGCATCGCGCCCGAACCGCCGAAGTAGCGGTACAGCGGCAGGCCGGCTTCTTCAGCGGCGGCCTTGGCGACAGCCATCGACACGGCCAGCATGGCGTTGGCGCCCAGGCGTGCCTTGTTTTCGGTACCGTCCAGGTCGATCAGAGTGCGGTCCAGGAAAGCTTGCTCATTGGCGTCCAGGCCCATGATGGCTTCCGAGATTTCGGTGTTGATGTTCTCGCAGGCTTGCAGCACGCCCTTGCCGAAGTAACGCTTCGGATCGCCGTCGCGCAGCTCGATCGCTTCGCGCGAACCGGTCGATGCACCCGATGGTACGGCGGCGCGGCCCATGACGCCGGATTCCAGCAGCACGTCGCATTCGACGGTAGGATTGCCGCGCGAGTCGATGATTTCACGGCCGATAATGTCAACAATAGCACTCATGTCATTCTCCAAAGTTAGGCGATGCGAAGTCGCTACGCGTTCTGATGCGCGTTGCGGACGAAATAACGGGAATTGTACCCGGCGCCGGAGGGCCGAACATACGAAAACTCGTACGCCAGGTATGCTGCATTAGTTGAAGCTGTTTTCCAGGAAGCCAGCTTTCTTGGTGATGCGGTCCAGCTCGATCAGCGTGGACAGCAACTCCTTCATGCGACCCAGCGGCACGGCGTTCGGGCCGTCCGACAGGGCTTCCGCAGGGTTCGGATGCGTTTCCATGAACAGGCCGGCCACGCCAACCGCCACGGCCGCGCGCGACAACACCGGCACCATCTCGCGCATGCCGCCGGACGACGTGCCATTACCGCCTGGCAGTTGCACCGAGTGGGTCGCATCGAACACCACCGGGCAGTTCGATTCGCGCATGATGGCCAGCGAACGCATGTCCGAGACCAGGTTGTTGTAGCCGAAGGAGGCGCCGCGCTCGCAGGCCATGAAGTTGTCTTCGTTCAGGCCCTTGGCCTTGGCGGCCAGGCGGGCTTTGTCGATGACGTTCTTCATGTCGTGCGGGGCGAGGAACTGGCCCTTCTTGATGTTGACCGGCAGGCCGGACTCGGCGCAGGCGACGATGAAGTCGGTCTGGCGGCAGAGGAAGGCCGGGGTTTGCAGCACGTCGACCACCGAAGAGACTTCGGCGATCTCATCGATCGAGTGCACGTCGGTCAGCACCGGCACGCCCAGTTCGCGCTTGACGTCGCCGAGGATCTCCAGGCCCTTGTCGCGGCCCGGACCGCGGTACGAGGTACCGGAGGAACGATTGGCCTTGTCGAACGAGGACTTGTAGATGAACGGGATGCCCAGCGCGGCCGTCATTTCCTTCAGCGCGCCGGCGGTGTCGAACGCCATCTGGCGCGATTCGATCACGCAGGTGCCGGCGATCAGGAAGAACGGCTGGTCGAGGCCAACGTCGAATCCGCACAGTTTCATGCTGCATCTCCTTGCAGAGTATCCGCAGTTTTAACATCGACAGCGTGCAGGCGGTTGCCGCCGGCGGCCTTGTGGGCCAGTGCTGCCTTGATGTAGGACGTGAACAGCGGATGGCCGTCACGCGGGGTCGATTTGAATTCAGGGTGGTACTGCACGCCCATGTACCAAGGGTGCGCGTTCTCGCCGGTACGCGGCAGTTCCATGATTTCGCACAGGTCTTCGGTCGGGGTGCGCGCCGCGACCACCAGGCCGGCCGCTTCCACGCGCGGCAGGTAGTGGTTGTTGGCTTCGTAGCGGTGACGGTGACGCTCGGTGACGACCGCGCCGTAGATTTCCGAAGCCAGCGTGCCCGGCTTGATGGCGCAGGTCTGCGCGCCCAGGCGCATGGTGCCGCCCAGGTCGGAGTTCTCGTCGCGCTTCTCGACCTTGCCGTCCTGGCCTTGCCACTCGTCGATCAGGGCCACCACAGGCTGCGCGGTGTCCAGGTCGAACTCGGTGGAGTTGGCGGTGGTCAGGCCGGCCTTGTGGCGGGCGTATTCGATCAGCGCCACTTGCATGCCGAGGCAGATGCCCAGGTAAGGGATCTTGTTTTCACGGGCGAACTGGGCGGCCATGATCTTGCCTTCCACGCCGCGCTTGCCGAAGCCGCCCGGTACCAGGATGGCGTCGTACTTGCCCAGCGCGGCGCAGCCGGTGGTCTCGATCTCTTCCGAGTCGATGTACTCGATGTTGACCTTGGATTCGTTGTGGATGCCGGCGTGGCGCAGCGCTTCGGTCAGCGACTTGTACGACTCGGTCAGTTCCACATACTTGCCGACCATGCCGATCGACACTTCGCTCTTCGGATGCTCCAGCGTGTAGATCAGGCGGCTCCAGACCGACAGGTCGGCCGGGGCCGGGTTCAGGTCCAGCGCTTCGCAGATGATCGCGTCCAGGCCCTGGTCGTGCAGCATCTGCGGCACTTTGTAGATGGTGTCGACATCCCACACGGAAATCACGGCCTGCTCTTCGATGTTCGAGAACAGCGAGATCTTGGCGCGTTCGTCTTCCGGAATGGCGCGGTCGGCGCGGCACAGCAGCGCGTTCGGCGAGATGCCGATTTCGCGCAGCTTCTGCACCGAGTGCTGGGTAGGCTTGGTCTTGAGCTCGCCGGCGGAGGCGATGAACGGCACCAGCGTCAGGTGGACGAAGGCGGTGTTCTTGCGGCCAGCGCGCAGGCTCAGCTGACGGGCGGCTTCCAGGAACGGCAGCGATTCGATGTCGCCCACGGTACCGCCGATTTCGCACAGGGCCACGTCGTAGCCTTCGGCGCCGCGACGGATGTAGTCCTGGATTTCGTTGGTGATGTGGGGGATGACCTGCACGGTCTTGCCCAGGTACTCGCCGCGGCGTTCCTTGCGGATCACCGATTCGTAGATCTGGCCGGTGGTGAAGTTGTTCACCTTTTTCATGCGGGTGGAGATGAAGCGCTCGTAGTGGCCGAGGTCGAGGTCGGTTTCGGCCCCGTCGTCGGTGACGAAGACTTCACCGTGCTGCATAGGGCTCATCGTGCCAGGATCGACGTTGATGTACGGGTCGAGCTTGAGCATGGTGACTTTGAGGCCGCGCGATTCGAGGATCGCGGCGAGAGAGGCGGCGGCAATCCCTTTACCAAGGGAAGACACGACGCCGCCAGTGACGAAGACAAATTTGGTCATTGCAGATGGTGCCGAACGGCACGTGCGGGAAATTGAAATTATACCCTAAAACGTCCGATTCTTCACCTTCCTGCCCGGAAAAATCCTCAACCGGGCGGGAAACTCCTATGAGGGAAAGTGCAAAATTAGCCAGTTTGCCTATCCATCAGCACGGTGCTGCACCGTACAGACCGTCGCCCGCCGGCAGGCAAAAATGACAACTCATTAAATCAGGGAGGTCATGATATGAACTACGAAGAACTCGATGCCTTGGGCATGTATGTGGACAACGGCCATAAAGGCCCCGGCCCGGAACTGATGGGCGCCGACACGCTGATCGGCAACCACGTCCACAATCTGAAAGACGAACACCTGGGCGAGATCAAGGAAATCATGCTCGACATGCGCACCGGCAACATCGCCTATGCGGTGATGTCGTACGGCGGCGTGTTCACGATCGGCGAAAAACTGTTCGCCGTGCCTTGGGAAGCGCTGACGCTGGACACCATCAACAAGCGCTTCACGCTGAACCTGGAGAAAGACCGCATCGAAAACGCTCCGGGCTTCGATACCGACCACTGGCCGAACATGGCCAACCAGACCTGGGCCAGCCAGATCCACACCTACTACGCCACCGGCAGCCAGCACGACGCGCAACAGCGCTAGCAGAAGTCCCGGCTGATGGTCGGCAACCGTCCCAGCAGGTGGGACATGTCGACCAGCCGCTTGGCCACCAGGTGGCGCACGATCCCCTCCTGCTGCCAGACGCCATACACGCCCAGCAGCGGCGCGCTCAACACTTCGCGCCGCTGCGTTTCGACCAGGGACGGCCAGATGATGACGTTGACGTTGCCGGTCTCGTCCTCGATGGTGATGAACAGCACGCCCTTGGCCGTACCGGGGCGTTGCCGCACCGTCACCATGCCGCAGGCGCGCGCCAGCATGCCGTTGGTGTAGGTGTTGAGCGTGGCGGCCGGCAGGAAGCGGTGCTCCAGCAGCTTGGGGCGCAGCAGCGCCAGCGGATGGCGGCCCAGCGTCAGGCCGTGCGAGCGGTAGTCGCCCAGGATTTCCTCGCCCTCCGTCGGCGGTTTCAGCACGGGGATGTCTTCGTCCGGCATGGCCGGGCGCAGCAGATCCTTGTCCGGCACGGCGCCGACCGCCTGCCACAAGGCTTGCCTGCGGTTGCCCGACAACTGCTGTAGGGCGTTGCCGGCGGCCAGCACTTGCAGGTCGTGGCGCTCCAGGTCCGCGCGCCGCGCCATGTCGGCCACGCTGGTGTAGGGGCGTTCGGCCCGCGCCTGCTCGATGCGCGCGGCCGCTTCGGCGCGCATGCCCTTCAGCATCGACAGGCCCAGGCGCACCGCCGGTTGGCCGCGCTTGCCCACCCGCTCTTCCAACGAGGTATCCCAGCCGCTGACGGTGACGTCGATCTCGCGCACCTGTACGCCGTGGCGCCTGGCGTCCTGCACCAGTTGCGATGGGCTGTAGAAACCCATCGGCTGGCTGTTCAACAACGCGCACAGGAAGGCCGCCGGCTCGTGGCACTTGAGCCAGGAGCTGGCATAGGTCAGCAGCGCGAAGCTGGCCGAGTGCGATTCGGGGAAGCCGTATTCGCCGAAGCCTTCGATCTGCTTGCAGATCGCGTCGGCGAAATCGGCCTCGTAGCCGCGCTCGCGCATGCCGTCCTTGATGCGCTGCTCGTACTTGTCCACGCCGCCCTTGCGCTTCCAGGCCGCCATGGCGCGCCGCAGCTGGTCCGCTTCGCCCTCGCTGAAGCCGGCGGCGATGACGGCGATTTGCATCACCTGCTCCTGGAAGATCGGCACGCCCAGCGTGCGGGCCAGGGCCTCTTCCAGCCCGGGCGGGCAATGCGTCTTCGCGAGAGGATTCATGCGCCGCTGCAGGTACGGATGCACCATGCCGCCCTGTATCGGCCCCGGCCGCACGATCGCCACTTCGATCACCAGGTCGTAAAACTCCCGGGGCCGCAGGCGCGGCAACATGCTCATCTGCGCGCGCGATTCGATCTGGAACACGCCGATGGTGTCGGCCTCGCACATCATGTCGTAGGTGGCGGGGTCTTCCTTGGGGATGTCCTGCATCCGGAACGGCTCGCCGCGCTGCGCGCCCACCAGGTCCAGCGCGCGCCGCAGCGCCGACAACATGCCCAGCGCCAGCACGTCCACCTTCATCAGGCCCAGCTCTTCCAGGTCGTCCTTGTCCCACTGGATCACGCAGCGCCCCTCCATCGTGGCGGCCTCGATCGGCACCAGCCGCGACAGCTTGTCGTGCGAGATGACGAAGCCGCCCGGATGCTGCGACAGATGGCGCGGGAAGCCCAGCAGGCCGATCGCCAGCGCGGCCCATTGCTGCGCCAGTTGCGACTCCGGGTTCAGTCCGCACTCGGCCAACCGGCCCAGCAGGTCGTTGCGGCTGTCGAACCAGTGGTGCGCCTTGGCCACCTTCTCGACGATGGCCAGGTCCACGCCCAGCGCCTTGCCGCTGTCGCGCAATGCGCTCTTCGGGCGGTAGCTGATGACCACGGCCGCCAGCGCGGCACGGTCCGCGCCGTATTTTTTGTAGATGTACTGGATCACCTCCTCGCGCCGCTGGTGCTCGAAGTCGACATCGATATCCGGCGGCTCGTTGCGCTCCCTGGAGATGAAGCGCCCGGTCAGCATGTTGCTGCGCTCGGGATCGACCTCGGTCACGCCGAGGCAATAGCAGACCACCGAGTTGGCCGCCGATCCCCTGCCCTGGCACAGGATGCCCTGCGAGCGGGCGTAGCGGACGATGTCGTAGACCGTCAGGAAGTAAGGTTCGTACTCCAGCTCGGCAATCAGCTCCAGCTCCTTCTCGATCTGGCCGCGCACCTTGACGGACAGGCCCGCCGGAAAGCGCCCCTGTGCGCCGGCATACACTTCCTGCCGCAGATAGCTGGCCGGCGTCTGGCCTTGCGGCACCAGCTCGCGCGGGTATTCGTAGCGCAGCTGCTTGAGATTGAAGCTGCACTGCTGCACGATGCTCAAGGTTTCCGCCAGCGCTTGCGGCGGATACAGGTTCGCCAGCCGCAGCCGCGAGCGCAGATGCTGTTCGGCGTTCTGCGCCAGCGCATAGCCGCACTCCCCCACCGGCTTGCCGACGCGCACCGCGCACAGCGTGTCGTGCAGCGGCTTGCGCGAGCGCACGTGCATGCAGACCTGCCCGACCGCCACCACCCGCATGCCGTGCTGCAAAGCCACCTCGTCGATGCTGAGACGGTGCGCCTCGTCGAAGGCGCGCTGCAGCAGGCTCAGCCCCATCCAGCTGCGCTCGGGGAAGTTGGCCTCCATCCACGCCGCCTGCGCGTGCAGGCGGTCGACATCGTCCGGCTGGAAGGCCGGGTAATGCGGCAGCAAGATCATCAGGCAACCGGGCAAGCCCTTCAGGTGGGCGTAGGCGGGTGGCGGTGCGGCCAGGTCGGCCGGCGTGAGCAGGTAGCTGCCCTTGGCGACGCGGTTGCGGCCTATCGTGATGAGCTCGCAGAGATTGCCGTAGCCTTCGCGGTCCTGCGCCAGGGCGATCAACGACAGGGCCGGGCTGCCGTCCGGGTTCTTCAGGTGGAAATGGCTGCCGATCAGCAGCGGCAGCCCGGCAGCCTTGGCCTGGGCGTGAGCGCGCACTACGCCGGCCAGCGAGCATTCGTCGGTGATCGCCAGGCCGGCGTAATCGAGCTGCACGGCGCGCGCGACCAGCTCCTCGGCGCTGGAGGCGCCCTGCAGGAAGGAGAAATTGGTCATGCAGAACAGCTCGGCATAAGCCGGCAAGCCCTGGACGGAGGATGTGCCCATGATTTTATACTGTGTTTTTGTACAGTATAATACACCCTGCGCGCCGTTCGACATGAATAACCTTAATAGTCGGCGCCGGTGGATTTATTGGCTAAAACTATGGCCCTACGTAGCACTACGCAGGGCCGGCGAGACAAAAACAACAGTAAATAAAGTTTGGCTGCAAAATTGTCAAAAAAGTCATTTGCTTATGAACTATTTGACTAGAATCAGATTTTTCACGGGAGAGAAAACTTGTTCGCCACCACGCCTTTACGTCATGCCGTACTGCTCAGCCTGTACGGCGCAGCAGCCCTGGGCTTCGCCCCCTCCGCCTTCGCGCAGACCGCCCCAGAAGCCAAACAGGAAACCCAGATGCAGTCGGTCAGCGTGGTCGGTTCGCGCCGCGCGACCACCTCGTCCACCGACACCGTCGTGCCGGTCGATATCATCCCGATGAGCAAGACCACAGAACAAGGCGGCCAGTTCGACCTGGCGCAAACGCTGACCTATATCTCGCCATCGTTCAACTCGACCCGCCAGAGCGGCTCCGACGGCGCCGACCTGGTCGACTCCGCCGCGCTGCGCGGCCTCGGCTCCGACCAGACCCTGGTGCTGGTCAACGGCAAGCGCCGCCACACCACCGCGCTGGTCAACCTGTTCGGCGCCCGCAACCGCGGCAACACCGGCACCGACATGAACACCATTCCGCTGTTGGCGATCAAGGACGTGCAGGTGTTGCGCGACGGCGCCGCCGCCCAGTACGGCTCGGACGCCATCGCCGGCGTGATCGACATCGGCCTGAAAAAGAGCAAGGGCTGCGAAGCCATCGCCGGCTTCAGCGAATACTCCAAGCGCGACGGCAAGAACTACCTGACCTCGGCCTACTGCGGCTTCGAGATCGGCAGCGGCGGCGTGCTCGGCATCACCGGCGAGTACCTGGACCGTGGCCGCTCCAACCGCGCCGACGCCGGCAACCCGCGCATCATCGGCGACACCAAGACCAAGAACCAGTCGCTGTACCTGAACGGCGAACTGCCAACCACCGGCACCGGCAAGCTCTACTTCACCGCCGGCGCCCAGACCCGCGACGCATCGAGCGCCGCGTTCGCGCGCGGCGGCGTCGGTTCCGACGACATCCCGAGCCGCAACTCGGCCGCCATGTACCCGAACGGCTTCGTGCCCTTCATCAATGCCGACATCGACGACCGCTACGCCACCGTCGGCCATCGCGGCACGCTGGGCGACTGGAATATGGACGTGTCGCAGACCTACGGCTACAACAAGATGAAGTACAACATCAGCCACACGCTCAACGCATCGATCGCCAACAAGGATCTGCTGGCCGGCGGCAAGGGCATCAGCCCGGACCGCTTCGACGCCGGCGGCTTCTCGTTCCAGCAGCTGACCACCAACCTCGACCTGAACCATTACTACGACGGCCTCATCGGTGACGGCCTGAACGTCGCCTTCGGCGGCGAGTACCGCAGCGAGAACTACAAGATCTTCGCGGGCGAAGCGGGCTCGTACAACGACGTCGACGGCATCGGCTTCGGCGGCAACGCCGGCAGCCAGGGCTTCCCCGGCTTCCAGCCGGGCGACCAGGTCAACGCCAAGCGCCACAGCACCGCCGCCTACCTCGACCTGGAAGCTGACCTGAGCAAGACCGTCAAGCTGCAGGGCGCGGTGCGCTACGAGAAGTTCAGCGACTTCGGCTCGACCGTCACCGGCAAGCTGGCCGGCAGCGTGCGCGTGGCCGACAGCGTGCTGCTGCGCGGCTCGGCCAGCACCGGCTTCCGCGCGCCGTCGCTGCAGCAGGTGTATTTCTCGTCCACCTTCACCGACTTCATCGGCGGCGTGGCCACCGACGTGGTGCTGGCGCCGAACGGCGGCGCCGTCGCCAACGAGGCCGGCATTCCGAAGCTGAAGGAAGAGAAGTCGACCAGCTTCACGCTGGGTTCAACCTGGACGCCGAACGCCGCCGTCTCCGTCACCGCCGACCTGTACAACATCAAGATCAAGGACCGCATCGTGCTGTCCGGCCGCTTCAATGCCGACACCTATCCAGCCCTGGCCGAGCGCCTGGCCAAGCTGGGCGTGGGCGAAGCGCAGTTCTTCGTCAACTCGGTCGACACCAAGACCCAGGGCCTGGACCTGACGGCGTCGCACAAGACCAACTTCGGTCCCAACAAGCTGACCACCTTCCTGGCGCTCAACGTCAGCAAGACGGAAGTGACCGGCATCCACGCGCCGGCTTCGCTGAAGGGCTTCGAGGACGTGCTGCTGTCGGAGAAGGAACGCCTGTACATCGAGCAGGGCGCGCCGCGTTCGAAGGCCACGCTGGGCTTCGACTATGTGACCGGCCCGTGGGAAAGCGACCTGAAGATCATCCACTTCGGTCCGCAGACGCTGGGCACCTTCGACGGTACGGCAGCCGGCGTGCCTAACCAGCACTACGAGTCGAAGACCTCGGCCGACCTGAGCTTCACCTACACCATCAACAAAAACATGAAGTTCACCTTCGGCGGCAACAACATCTTCAACGTCAAGCCGACCACGCAGAACCCGGACCAGACCGACAACGGTTTCAAGTATGAAAGCGTGCAGTTCGGCCTGAACGGCGCGTCCTACTTCGGCCGCCTGTACGTCAAGTTCTAAGCTTGCTGCGGTGAGCATCGACGGCGCCTTCGGGCGCCGTTTTCGTTTCCGCCGGCGTGTAACGTTTGCTTACATCTCGCTAACGCCATCCAACTCGGCGCCGTTCTACACTGCCTGCATCTTAGGCACAGGAGCGGGCTATGCGCCGGGCATTCTTACTCATGTTGGTACTCTCCCTGCTGCAAGGCGCGCTCGCCTATGCCGCGCTGGGCAGTTCCCCATCCAACTTCGGCACGACGCCCGTCCGCCAGGGCGCGCGCACGCTGGCTGCGGCCGGCTCCGGCAGCACGGCGGTCTACACCGTCAGCCAGAGCACGCTCGACAGCGGCACCGTGGTGCGCGAATACATGAACGCCGAGGGCGTGGTGTTCGCCGTCAGCTGGAACGGCCCCGCCCTGCCCGACCTGCGCACCCTGCTGGGCGACAAGTTCGCGGTCCTGAGCAACACCGCCGCCAAGCGTCCCAAGGCAGGCCATTCGCAGCTGGCGGTCGAGCAGCAGGACGTGGTGATCGTCTCCGGCGGCCACATGCGCGCCTATGCCGGCCACGCGTGGATACCGGGCGCGCTGCCGGCCGGCTTCGACACCAGCGTCATCGAATAGGGAGCTGCGCATGCCAACTTATTTCGCCTCCGGCCGGCTGCGGCATCGCGCCGGCGCGGCGTTGATGGCCTTGTTGCTCAGCGCCTGCGGCGGCGGCGGCGGCGACAGCAGCACCGCCGCCAGCACCGCCACCACGCAGGCGGCCGCCGCCGTCACGCCGGTGGTCAGCATCAGCGCCACGCCGACCGCCACCACCGTCGGCCAGGTCGTCACGCTGAGCTGGAACGTCAGCAATCCCGGCACCAACGGCTGCACCGCGTCCGGTGCGTGGAGCGGTGCGCTGGACAACAGCGGCACGCAGACCGTCACGGCCGGCGCCGCCGGCACCGCCTACTACACCGTCACTTGCAGCGGCGTCAGCAAGACCACCAGCGTGGTCGTCAGCTCGCCGCCGCCCTCGCCCACGGTCAACCTCACGCTGGCGCCGGCCAGCATCACCACCGCGCAGAGTTCGGTGCTGAGCTGGTCCTCGGCCAACGCCGCCAGCTGCACCGCCAGCGGCGCGTGGAGCGGCGCCAAGGCCACCTCGGGCTCGGTCAACATCGTGCCCAACGCGGCCGGCAACTTCGTCTACAACCTGTCCTGCAGCGGCGACGGCGGCAACGTCAACGCCAGCGCGGCGCTGAGCGTGACCGCGCCGCTGAGCAACAGCAGCGCCATCGTCGTCGACAGCGGACCGACCGGCGTCAACGGCGCGATCAACATCCCCTACGTCAGCGTGACGGTGTGCCGGCCCGGCACCAGCACCTGCCAGACCATCGACCACGTGCTGCTCGACACCGGCTCCTACGGCCTGCGCCTGCTGGCCCCGCTCGACGCGGCGCTGAAGCTGCCGGCCGTGCCCACGCCATCCGGCGCCGACGCCGGCGAGTGCGGCAAGTTCATCAGCGGCTACACCTGGGGCGCGGTGCGCCAGGCCGATGTGCGCATGGCCGATGAACTGGCCGCAGGCATCTCCATCCAGGTCATCGGCGACAGCGGCGCCAACTACGCGGCGACGCCGTCCAGTTGCAGCAGCGCCGGCAACAACCTCGGCACGCTGGCGGCCATGGGCGCCAAGGGTATACTCGGCGTCGGCCTGTTCAAGCAGGATTGCGGCGACAGCTGCGCCAGGTCGGCGGTCGGCGGCGCCTACTACGCCTGCACCGCCAACGGCTGCACGGCCAGCAGCATGCCGCTGGCGTCGCAGGTCAGCAACCCGGTGGCCTCGTTCGCGGTCAACAACAATGGCGTGCTGGTGGTGCTGCCCGCGGTCGGCACGGCCGGCCTGAGCTCGGTGAGCGGCACGCTGATCTTCGGCGTCAACACGCAGGCCAACAACGCCATCGCCGGCGAAACGCTGTTCAAGACCAACGGCAGCGGCGACTTCAGCACCACCTACAAGGGCAAGACCTACGCCTCCAGCTTCATCGACAGCGGCTCCAACGGCTACTTCTTCAGCGACAGCACGATACGCACCTGCTCGGGCGGCGATTTCTACTGCCCCGCCGCCACGCTGTCGCTCAGCGCCGTCAACGCCGCCGCCGACGGCAGCGCCAGCGGCGCCGTCAACTTCAGCATCGCCAACCTGGTGCAGCTGGCGTCCACCATCGCGGCGGCACAGGTCGGCGGCACGGTGGGCGCGGCCGCCGGCGCCGGCAGCTACTTCGACTGGGGCCTGCCCTTCTTCTATGGCCGCCGCGTGTTCGTCGTAATGGAGGGCGCCACCGTCAACGGCAAGCCGGGACCGCTCTGGGCTTACTAGTACGTAATTGTTTGCGTTTTGTCACGGCCATGTCATCTGCGTTGGGTACAGTCGCCACCTTGAATTTTCTTAATCTTTGAGGTCTCGATGAAACTAAATCTGGTGATGTTGGCTGCGATGACGGCAGCCGGTCTGGTCGGTTGCGGCGGCGACTACACGCCTCCTCCGGCGATCCCGGAAGGCACGACAGTCACCCTGGCGTTGATGGAAACCACCGACATCCACGCCAACGTGATGAGCTACAACTACTATTCGTTGGCCGAAGACACCAGCCTGGGCCTGGAGCGCACCTCGACCCTGGTCAGCGCCGCCCGCACCGAGAACCCGAACAACGTGCTGCTGGACGACGGCGACGTCATCCAGGGCACCCTGCTGGGCGACCTGCAAGCCGCGACCAAGCCGATCGCCTGCACCGACACCCTGGCCGTGCACAAAGTCATGAACGCCATGAAGTACGATGGCGGCGGCTTCGGCAACCACGAGTTCAACTACGGCTTGCCGCTGCTGAGCCAGATCACCAATACCGACTTCGGCATACCCGGCGTCGCCAAGCCGACCGGCACCTGCGGCGCGCCGTCCTTCCCGCTGGTGCTGACCAACGTCACCGGCGTGGCCAGCAACAAGCCCATCGTCCAGCCCTACACGCTGCTGCCGCGCACCTTCTCGGCCACCAAGCCGGACGGCAGCAAGCTCGACGTCAAGATGAACATCGGCATCATGAGCTTCGTGCCGCCGCAGATCCTGGACTGGGACCAGAAAAACCTGGCCGGCAAAGTCGCCGTCACCGGCGTGCAGGAAGCGGCCAAGCAGTACGTGCCCGAGATGCGCAGCAAGGGCGCCGACCTGGTGGTGGCGCTGTCGCACGGCGGCCTGGACCCAAGCGCCTACAGCCCGAAAATGGAAAACGGCAGCTATCACCTGACCAGCACCGGCATCGACGCGCTGCTGATCGGCCACTCGCACCTGATCTTCCCGAAAGGTAAAGAGACCGGCGCGGCGGCGCTGGATCCATCGTTCGCCGCCTTCCCGGCCAGCGCCAAGATCGACGCCGTCAACGGCTTCGTCAACGGCGTGCCGACCGTGATGGCGCAGAGCTGGGGCCGTCGCCTGGGCATCATCAAGATGACCCTGGTCTTCACCGGCGGCAAGTGGGTGGTGCAGCAGGATAAGACCAGCGTGGAATCGCGCGGTTTCAAGTACACCGACGGCGCCACCATCGTCAAGGCCGACCCGGCCATCGCGCCCATCGTCGCCACCGAGCACGCGGCCACCATCGCCTACGCCAAGCAGCCGCTGGGCGTGACCACCGACTTCGAAATGTCGGCCTACTTCGCGCTGGTCGGCGACGTCAGCGCGATCCAGCTGGTCAACCAGGCGCAGCTGGACTACGTGAAGAAATTCATCGCCGCCAGCACCGACGCCACCATCGCCAGCTACAAGAACATTCCGGTGATCTCGTGCAGCGCGCCGTTCAAGGCGGGCCGCAACGGTGCATCGGACTTCACCGACGTCGCGCCGGGCGCCAGCGCCGCAGCGCCGGTCGGCCTGCAAGTGCGCAATCCGGGCGACCTCTACCTGTACAGCAACAACAACCTGCAGGCGGTGAAGATCAAGGGTTCCGACCTGAAGGCCTGGCTGGAAACGGCGGCCAAGCAGTTCGGCCAGATCGATCCGGCCAAGACCACCGAGCAGGATCTGGTGCCGTCGTACGGCACGATCTACAACTACGACGTGTTCTATGCCGAGAACAATGCGCTGACCTACCAGATCGACGTGACCAAGCCGGCAGGCAGCCGCATCGTCAACCTGACTTACCTGGGCAAGGCCGTGGCCGACGGCGACGACTTCATCGTCGCCACCAACGACTACCGCGCGGGCGGCGGCGGCGCCGTGCCTGGCATCGACGGCAGCAAGACCATCATCAAGTCGCCGGACGCCAACCAGACCGTGGTCAGCAACTACCTGACGGCGCAAGGCGCGGCCAGCGGCAAGGTCACGCTGGCGGCCAACGGCAGCGCGCGCAGCTGGAGCTTCGTCAAGGTGGCGACGGCCGGTCCGGTGATCCTGCGTTCGGCGCCTGGGCATCTGGCCTTGGCGAAGAGCAGCGGCATCACCGCCGTCACGGCCGAAGGCGCGCTCGATGCCAGCGGCTTCGCCAAGTACTCGGTGGATCTGAGCAAGTAAGCACGTCGGCGTGGTGTGCGGAGCCGGCCCTGCCGGCTCCGCTTATCGTGAGGTCCATATCATGCAAGTTAAAAATTATCCCGGTGTCGCGCTGATCGCGGTGCTGGCCAGCGTGCTCCTGTTCGGCTGCCAGCTGCAGCAGGAGAAGCCGACCTCGGCGCAGATCGAAACCGTGGGCATGAAAGCCATGCAGCAGGCCGACGCCAGCGCCGAGCGCAAGCTGATGTCGTGGTCGGCGCAGCAGATGCCGGTGGCGCAGCGCGAGCTGGCGTTGCTGTATCAAACCCGTCCCGACCAGCGGGCCGACGCGCTCAAGCTGTTCGAGCAGGCCGCGCGCGGCGGCGACGTCGACGCCGCCTTCCAGCTGGGCGAGATGTTACGGGTGGGCGTGGTCGGCGTGAAGGCGGCGCCGGCAGCGGCGGCGCCGTGGTACGCGATGGCGGCCGGGCAGCGCCATGCCAAGGCTGCGCTGGTGCTGGGCATGCTGTACAAAAACGGCGACGGCGTCGCGCGCGACGATGCGCAGGCCGCGCACTGGCTGAACGCCGCCAGCGAGCTGGGCAATCCGCACGCGATGTTCCTGCTTTCGAACATCTACCAGGAAGGCCGGGGCGTGGCGCAAGACACGGCGCGCGCCCGCCACCTGCTGGAAGAAGCCGCCGAACACGAATATCCGCCGGCGATCCAGGAGCTGGCGATGACGGTGCAACTGGGCGACGCGCTGAGTCCCAAGGACGAACGCCGTGCCGGCTACCTGCTCAAGGAAGCCGCCGAACACCGCCACAACAACTGGAATCGCTTTTAACCTCCGGGGTCAGGTCCCCGGATGGTTGAGCAACGCACAGACCGCCGGCGGTCGCGCTCCTAAACTGGCTAAGCACTCTCCCCCTATCATTCGCCACGCAAGGAGCCGATATGAGAACCACCGCCCGCCCGCACGACAAAATCCCCAAGCCTATCCCGACCGAAACCGATCCCCAGGATGCGATCACGCTGCTGACGGAAGACCATGAACACGTCAAGTCGCTGTTCGAACAATACGAAGAACTGGGCGACCGCGCGCACGTCAGCAAGCAGAAACTGGCCTTGCAGATCTGCACCGAACTGACCAAGCACGCCACCGCCGAAGAGGAAATCTTCTACCCCGCCGTGCGCGCCGCCACCAAGGATGACGACATGCTCGACGAAGCCGTCGTCGAGCATGCATCAGCCAAAGACCTGATTGCACAGATCATTTCGATGGAACCCACCGAGGATCTGTACGACGCCAAGGTCAAGGTCCTATCCGAACTGATCGACCATCACGTCAAGGAAGAAGAGACGGAGATGTTCCCCAAGGCCCGCAAGGCCAAGCTGGACCTCGATGCGCTCGGCGCCCAGATCGCCGCCCGCAAGGAACAGGTCGAACTGCCTCCGCACTAGGCCTGGCTCATCCAGAACGCCAGCTCCTTGGCGCGGTTGCCGCTCTTCCAGCCGGTCAGCGGCTGGAAGATGGTTTTCGGGTCGCCGCCATTCGACAGGAAGGCTCGCCACGCGAAGTGGTCGTACACGCCTTCGATATGCACCGCATACGCCTGCGCCAGCGCCTTGTCGCCGCGGATGATGACCAGGTTCTCATCGTTCTTGCTCGACGCCGCCGGCGAGAAGTTGTGCGAGCCCGTCACCACCATGCAGTCATCGGAGAACGGATCGATGACCAGCGTCTTCGAATGGATGATCGCGTTCAAGCCCGCGCTCAGATACATGCTGCGCTGGAATTCCTCCAGTGCCCAGGCCGGCAAGTTGGCCGGCGGCACGCCGTCCGGTTTCAACACTTCGTTATGGAAGCGCTTCAAGTCGGCGCCGTTGGCGATCACCTGCGCGTTGTGCTCGGTGACGACGCCCTTCTCGCTCTGCGTCACCGCCGACACCACGCCGCGTATATAAGGCGCGTCCGTCTCGGTCACGCGCGCCAGCAGCGCCTGCAACAGCGGCGACTGCCCCGGCATGAACATCAGGAACAGCACACCCTGCCTGGCGTTGGCGATCGCCTCCAGCACCGGCGCAAATTCCGCCTGGGCCTTGGTGGCGGCGAACAAGGTCGTCACCTTGCCATCGTCCGTGGGACGGCCGTTGGCGACGCGCAGCGCGTCCGGCATGTCGTCTCCCACCTCGGCCAGCTTGCGCCATTGCTGGTAGAAACGGTTGGCGGTGACGGGACGCTCGACCACCAGCACATTGTTCAACTGCGTGCACAGGCCGGTGGTGGTCCAGTTGGTGCTGCCGGTCAGCACGCGCTGCGCCTGGCCGCCGGTGGCCTCCACCTCGACCACGAACTTGTTGTGCACGCTGGGACTGGACGCGCCCTTGTGCGACAGGTCGCGATGCTTGACGATGACGCCGCCCGCCTCCAGCTGATGCGCGGTATCGTCGAAGGTGGAGCTGCCATTGCCCAGCAGCAGATGGCAGCGCTCGCCGAATGCCTTGAGGCCGGCGATCAGCTCGGGATCGTTCAACTCGTACAGCGCGGCGTAGATATGGTTGCCGCGACGGTCGGCGTTGGCCATGAAGTCCAGCAACGCATGACGGGCCTGGCCCGCCAGGTAGCGGCGCACCGGATAGCCGGGCTCGGCCAGCTGCGCCTTCAAGGCCTTCAGCGATTTGACGCTGACTTCACCGCCGGTCAGCCGCGTCACCACCTGCGACATGATGGTGCCGCGATTGAAGTAGACCGCCACGCCTTCCGACGGCGTGTCCGCCGCCTGCGCCGCCACCCAGTCAGAAGCCTCGGCCTCGCGCAGCAGGAAGCCGCCGGCGCCGTTCGCGCCTGCCGTCATCGGCGTGACCCGGTAGGCCGCCTTGCCGGCCTGCTCGACGTCGTGGTCCATCCACATGCAGCGGCGTATCGGCGAATCGGTGGAGGCGATGCCGCCGGCCGGCACGGCCGTCCCCGCCGAGCTGGCGGGAATGCGGTTGTTGAGTACTTTGATGTTTCCGGTCAGCAAATCCTTGCGTTCCAGGCGGAAGCCGACGATATCATCGCTCCAGGGGTCTGGCGTCCACGCCAGCAGGGCATCATCGGAATTGGCGATCACTTGAAGATGAGCAGGCATAACTCCTCCGGTGAGAAAGTTTGCGTAAAGTCAATGCACTATAGTTCGTAATCTGCATCGAATCTACACACTTTATCACCGGCGAAGGGGCGCTCCTATGAGCGGCGCAGCTGATTTATTTTCACGCTATCGCAAGGAATCCCTTGCGATAGCGAAGCAGCTGCGCCGCAGGCCAATCAGCCTGGTATGGCAACAAAAACCGGTGGCGTTTTTTGTGCGACGGCTACACCGTGATTGCCGTTGAGTAGACCGGTATTGGCATTGACGCTGGAGTCCTTCAGGTCGCCGTCCAATGTCCAGCGCCCTACCGGCCGGTCGACTTTGCGATAGACGCCGTAGTCAAATACCTCTTGTGCCGTCAGCACCCGGTCATACAAGATCAAGTCCGACATTTGCCACGTTGCGGTCGCACCGGGACTCTGCACATCCCACTGTCTTTGCCGGCCAACCATGATCGGGGTCTTGGCAATATTATTTAAGAACGGCGGCGACATATTCTTGCTCTGCTGCGCCAGCAGAAAATCATTGGCATAGAACGAAATGGCGCCGTCATGCTTGACGGTATAAGTACAACGTATCCAGCCGCTATCGAGACCTGGCGGCGGGCTGCCGCGTCCTGAATCATTGCTGCCGAGACCGTTATCGTTGGTGGCAGTGATGCCGCTCCACAGTTGAAGATGGTGGGACTTCATTGCTTCCAGCACCTTCCAGCCCCGGCCACCCGAGGTGTTGGCGATAATTTCCCGGGTCACATCAGCGAAATCTATCTGCCGGATCGTAAACGACACCGAGAAATCAGCGCTGGCATAAGCATCGGCGCCCGGTATATTAAAGTAGCAATCGGATATCCTGGAGGCACTGAACTGCAGCACCTGCCGATAGAACAGCGCGCGCGAACGGGTGATGACCGGGTCGGCCCGATTGTACTCCCAGGAATTATTGGCGGCCGTGAGCGCGTTGTATGCCTGGATGCGGCCGTTGTCGGTCCCCGACCCAGTCAGTACATTCCATCCTTCTTTTTCCATCGGCATGCCGCCGTTCCATACCCAAAAGGCTGCCAGTTGCACCCCTGTTTTCCCCATATTGGCCAGCAAGGCCTTCAGGTTGGTCTGGTCGCTATCGTTGTACGCTTTCTCTTGAACCGTCGATACGCCAAAGCTGCCCACGAAATAAGGCTTTTTCAAAGCGGCCGCCACTGCCTGCATGCATTTGAGATAGCCCAGCGAGCTCGTCACAAACCCGGCGGGGGTATTGGCATCCGCGGCCATGGCGCTGCTGACGTATTCGTTGTTGATGAACAGATTTTCGCAGATGCAATCGATCGGATCGGGATTCATTTTCGGTATCACCACCGAGGTGTACCAATCCAATGATTCGGTTTTAGGATAGCGGTGGACGATGCCCGCATTGCCCGAAGAGATCATGCGTCCCAGCGGATCGTTGGCCCGTATGATGGTGGCAGTTTCTTTCAATATCGCCGAGGCGGTATCGTAATTCAGCACGGGGACATCCCCTACCGCGACATTCAGGATTTCCTGGTTGGCCATCCATGCAGCGACACCGGCATGCCGGCCAAACCTGGCGACAAAGGCAGCGGCAAACACGCGCATGTAATTCCGCGTCTTGGAGTTAACATCGGTCAGCGCGGTAAAGCTCTCCCCCACCATTTCGCAAATGGCGTTCACGCGCCAGAACGGGCAGGCGATCACCCCGATTTTATTCGCGACCGCGCAATCGAGCAGGGCTTTGACCGCGTCCCAATAAGAATCCTTGAATCCCGGATCGCTGACGGAGTTATTGCTAGTGTTGAATTTGGGCTCGCCCACCACAGCGCCCCAGTTGAAATAGGCGCCCTCCTTGACCGCGCCCGAAAACGGCGCCATCATCACCTGCACATATTTGTATCCCTGCGCATGCAGGAAAGGCAGGTCGTCGGTGTAGTCCGGATTATTGGGGCCGGTTCCCACTTTCGTGGTTTTGTTCCACTGGCGCCGCTCAAGATAGCTATAGGAATTCAAGGCGATGGTGGCAACCGGCCCAACGTTCATACCGGTCTCGTCAAACTCCTGCATTACCCCATCGATCACGCGTATATACGGCATACCAACTCCCTGGTTGAAATATTGCCGTAATTATAATGCCGCCTTGCCTGGCGAGCCAGGCTTTATTCCACACCCTCCGAGGCCAGCCGCTCCATCTCGCGCTGCATATTGTCGATGGCGCGCTCGTTGTACTGGTCGGCGAAGTAGGCGTTGCCGAACAGCTGGCCGGCATCGGCCTTGCGGCACAGATGGGCCAGCGCGCCGCCGCGCTGCCGGCGGTACTCGGCGTCCGGCAGATGGATGTATTCCTGCCGGATCGCGCGCGCATAGTTCTGGTAGACCTCGTCGTCCTGCCCGAGGATGGCGAGGTCGACGCTGAGCAGCGTGTCCTTCAGCCGGTGGCTGATCGAGGCTTCCTGGAAGTGGTCGGTGGCGCGTATCAGCTCGGCCGCGTCGCCCATCTCCTGCCCCAGGTGGCTGCCCAGCCACAGCTGGGCGCTGGCTTCCTCGTTGGTCAGCGCGCCCGGGTCGCCGCCGTGGCCGTACTCGGCGTCATGGAACCAGAAGGCTTGCTTGACGATGTCGACGTCCGCCGGATCGGGGCCGGTGTTGGCCGCCCACACGCGGATCTCGCACAGGCCGTGCACCAGGTGGTCGAGGTTGTGATAGTGGCGCGCCGGGCCGCCGTAGGCCGTGGCGCCGGTCAGCTGCGCGAACCACTGGTCGGCATGGGCGATGGCGGTGGCGTCGCGGTGGGCGTAGTCCCACAGCGTTTCCCATTCCTTGCGCAGCCAGCTCAGCACCCAGGCGTGGTAGGCCGGGCCGGGCACGAATTTCTTCATGATCCAGTTCCAGCCTATCGGCCCTTCCAGCGCCTTGACGAAGCTGGAGCTGACCGAGCCAAGGTCGCGCGGCGGCATGACGAAGATGGTCTTGGCGCCCTGCAGCACGTCGACGTTGGTTTGCTGGATCAGGTTTTCATAGTCGAAGTCGGCGGTGGTGCGGATGCCGCGTATCAGGCAGTGCACGCCCTGCTTCTTGGCCGCGCGCGCCGTGTAGTCGCCCTTGACGATGACCACCTGCACATTGTCCCAGCCCTGTTCGGCGCAGCTGAGGGCGATGATGTTCTTGCGCTCCTCGGCCGAGAACTTGGGCTTCTTGGCCGGGTTTTCGGACAGGAACACCACCACCTCGTCCGCCAGCGAACGGGCTTCGTTCATCACCCACATATGCCCGTTGGTGATCGGGTCCAGGGTGCCCGAAAAGCCGATTTTCCTCATACGCCACTCCAACGCCATGTCAAAGTTGCATTTTAGACTGGAGTGGCCCTTGCAGTCTCAGGAAAATCGACCTTGACCTTCAAGCCGCCCAGCCGCTCGGACTGGTCCAGGGTCAGCACGGCGCCGTGGCGTTCGGCGATGGATTTGATGATCGCCAGCCCCAGCCCGCTGCCGCCGGCCGAGCTGCCCGGCACGCGGTAGAAGCGGCTGAACACGCGCTCGCGCTCTTCCGGCGGGATGCCGGGGCCGGAATCCTCGATGCTGAGGATGACGCGTCCCGGCGCGGCCTTGCTCGCGCCGGCGGTGCGGCGCAGGTCGATATCGACGGTGCCGCCGGCCGGCGTGTACTTGATGGCGTTGTCGACCAGGTTGCGCAGCAGGATGATCAGCGCATCGGGCTGGCCGTCCACGGCGGCCTCGTCGGCATGATGCAGGCCCAGGTCGATCTGGCGGGCCTGCGCCAGGCCGGCCATGTCGCCCAGCGTGCGCTTGACCAGGTCGCTGATCGGCACCGGCTCCAGCTTGACGTCGTTGACCGAGCCTTCCTGCCGCGCCAGCACCAGCAACTGTTCGACCAGCCGCGTGGCGCGCTCGATGCCGGCCGTGACGCGGCCGATGGCGACGCTGCGCGCGGCCTCGTCCTGCGCCCGCTCCAGGCTCAGCACCTGCAGCTTGAGCGCCGCCAGCGGCGAGCGCAGCTCGTGGGCGGCGTCGGCGACGAAGTGCTGCTGGGCGTCGAACGCCGTGCGCACGCGGCCGAACAGCAGGTTCAGCTCGTGCACCAGCGGCAGCACTTCATCGGGCAAATCGTTTTCCGACACCGGCGACAAGTCGTCCGCCTGGCGCGCCGCCACCTGCCGCTTGACACGCGACACCGGCGCCAGCGAGCCGCTGACCACCCACCACACCACCAGCATCAGCACCGGCGCCATGACGGCGATCGGGCCGACCGTGCGCAGCGCCAAGGTGCCCGCCATGCGCTGGCGCACCGCCATGTCCTGCGCCACCTGCACGGTCTGGTTGCTGGTCTGCACCGAGAAGATGCGGTAGGTGGTGTTGTTGGCCTTGACGTTGGAGAAACCCAGCACGGCCCGCTGCGGCAGCGCCGCGCGCGACAGCGAACGGAACACTTGCGCGCCGTCCGGCGTCCACACCTGCACCACCAGGTCGTCGTTTTCGGGATCGGCCGCCGTGTCGGCGGCCTTGTTGGTCAGCGTGGCGCTGGAGCGCAGCGACATCGCCATCTGTTGCATGTGATAGTCGAAGATCTGGTCGGCGTCGCTGAGCGCGCTGCGGTAGGCGATCATCGCCTGCGCGATGGCCGCCATCGTGATGGCGGCCAGCAGGAACCACAGCAAACGTCCGCGCAGCGAGTGCGTCACCACGGGCACCCGTGGCAGCGACGGCATCTTCACCTTCATAGTTTCGGCACCATGTATCCCAGGCCGCGCACGTTTTGGATCAGCTCCGCGCCCAGCTTCTTGCGCAGGCCGTGGATGTAGACTTCGACCGCGTTGCTGTTGACCTCATCCTTCCAGCTGTAAAGCTTCTCTTCCAGCTGATGCCGCGACAGCACGATGCCCGGCCGCGCGATCAGCGCTTCCAGCACCGCCCATTCGCGCGCCGACAGGTTGACCTGCTTGCCGTCGGCGATCACTTCGCGCGTTTGCGGATTGACGCTGACGCCGCCGTGCTCGAAGATCGGCTCGGCGCGGCCGGCCGAACGGCGCAGCAGGGCGCGGATGCGCGCCAGCAGTTCGTCGAGGTCGTAGGGTTTCAAAACGTAATCGTCGGCGCCGGCGTCGAGGCCGGCGATGCGCTGCTCCTTGGCGTCGCGCGCGGTGGCCACCAGCACCGGGGTCAGCTCCTTGCGCGCGCGCATCGAGCGCAGCACGTCGAGGCCGTCCTTGCGCGGCAGGCCCAGGTCCAGCAGCACCAGGTCGTAGGTCTGGGTTTGCAGCGCGGTGTCGGCCATGTCGCCGTCCTTGACCCAGTCGACCGCGTAGTGCTCGGCCCTCAGCAGGTCGAGCACCACCTCGCCGATCATCGTGTCGTCTTCTACCAGCAGAAGTCGCATATTGTTTCCTTTCTGTTTTTGTGTTGCGTTCTGCCGGCTTGCCGGCCCTGCTTACCTTACTTAGCCCAGTCGCACCGGGATAAAGATTTTATCGTCGCCGCGCTGTATCAGCAATGCCACCGACTTGCCGGACTTGTCGACCACATCGCGCACCTGCTCGATGGTGTTGACCGGACGGCCGTTCACCGATAGCAGCACATCGCCCGGTTGCACGCCGGCATTGGCCGCGGCGCCGCGCGCATCCTCGATCAGCAAGCCGTTCGGAATGCCGGACTGGCGCTTCTCGATGCTTTCCAGCGGCCGCAGCGACAAGCCCAGCTTCAGCTTGGCGCTGGCCTGGTCGGGACGGTCGCCATCGGCCGCCGCCACCTTGTCGCTGGCATTGCCCAGCGTGGCCTTCAAGGTTTCCAGCTTACCCTGACGCCAGACTTCTATCGTCACTTTATCACCTGGCGTGGCCAGGCTGACCATCGCCGGCAAATCGCCGGAGCTGACGATCTTGGCGCCGTTGAGCGTGCGGATCACATCGCCCGGTTTCAAACCGGCCTTGTCGCCGGGGCCGCCCTTCTCGATATTGGACACCAGCGCGCCTTCCGGCGTGGCCAGATTGAAGGAATCGGCGAAGCCCTGGTTGATCTCCTGCACCGTCACGCCCAGCTTGGCATGCGTGACCTTGCCGGTCGAAACGATCTGGTCCTTGATCTTGCCGGCCACGTCGATCGGGATCGCGAACGACAGGCCCTGGTAGCCGCCGGTCTGGCTGTAGATCTGCGAGTTGATGCCGACCACTTCGCCGCGCGTGTTGAACAGCGGACCGCCCGAGTTGCCGGGATTGACGGCGACGTCGGTCTGGATGAACGGTACATTCCCGTCCGGCAGCGAACGGCCCTTGGCGCTGACCACGCCGGCGGTGACGGTGTTGTCGAGGCCGTATGGCGAACCGATGGCCAGCACCCACTCGCCCACTTTCAGGTCGTTGCCCTTGGCCAGCGGCACCACCGGCAAGTTCTTGGCGTCGATCTTCAGCACGGCCACATCGCTTTTCGGGTCGGAGCCCAGCACCTTGGCGCGGAACTCGCGGCGGTCGGTCAGCTTGACCACCACTTCGCTGGCGTCGCGCACCACGTGGGCGTTGGTCAGAATGATGCCGTCGACGCTGATGATGAAGCCGGAGCCCAGGCCGTGGGTCGGCACGCTGCGCTGGCCGCCGCGCTGCTGCGGGCCCTGGAAGCGGCGGAAGAATTCATAGAACGGATCGTCGGCAAACGGATCTGCGCGGCCGGCCTGCTCGCCGCCGTCGTAGGCGGTCTTGGTGCTGCCGGTAACGCTGATATTGACCACGGCCGGGCCGTTATGGGCGGCGATCACGCTGAAGTCGGGCAGCGCGATGGTCGGCGCAGGCACGGCGACGGCCGTACCGGCTTGCGGCGCGGCGGCCTGGGCCACAGCGGGGGCGGCGGCAACGGCGGTTCCCTGTTGAACGGCGACGGCGCCGCCCACGCCTATCACGCCCAGCACGGCCACGGCGAGGGCTGCACGTTTGAGAGTCGATACGGACATAGCTGCACTCCTGAATGAATGAATGAGGTTTGTAGATGTATCCAATATGAGGGTAAAAACTTAGACCCGTCTTAACTATACAATTGCTTACAAGCGGGGTGAAGTTTACGCAAAACTGGCCGGATATACCGGCCAGTCGGAACTACTCAGTCAGGCCGGATCAGGCGGCTTGGCGCTGCTCCAGGGCGGTGACGTTCTCGCCGCCGCCGATGACGATCTTGCGCGGTTTCAGCGCTTCCGGCACTTCGCGCACCAGCTCGATGCTGAGCATGCCGTTGTCGAAGCTGGCGCCGGTCACTTTGACGTGGTTGGCCAGCTGGAAGCGCTGCTCGAAATCGCGGGCCGCGATGCCGCGGTGCAGATAGGTGCGCTCGGTGGCGTCCTTCTGCTTGCGGCCGACCACGTGCAGCGAATCGCGTTCGAAGGTGATGTCGATTTCCGAACGGTCGAAACCGGCCAGCGCCATGACGATGCGGTATTGGTCGTCGGAGACGAGCTCGATGTTGTACGGTGGGTAGCTTGGGGTGGCGTCGCCGCGCTGGGCGTCGTTCAGCAGTTGTGCCAGACGATCGAAGCCGATGGCGGAGCGATACAGTGGGGTCAGGTCGAAGTTGCGCATGGTAGATATCCTTTTCAAGTTAAGCGATATGGGCGGGGAAGATTCCCCTCTGGTGGTCCCCATCTGGGCAACCACTGAGTCCGATATAGGATGGTTTCCGGGGCTTTCAAGGCCTTGAAAAACGGCCACAAGATCCCCAGAGCCGCAATTTTTTTAAAAATATTTACGCTGCACTGCGCCATGCCTTTGCCAGATTTGCAAGTTACCCCCGTGCTACACTCTTCTTCTTGTCCATCCCATTTATCGACCACATGTCCATATCTCGTGCCGCCCTCGCCGTCCTGATGGCTACCGCCTTCAGCGCCCAGGCAGAAGCCATCTCCGAACAGCCTTACCCAGGCACCATCGTCTTGAAAGTGGACGCCACCAACACGGCGCAACAAATCTTCCGCGTGCGCGAGAGCATCCCCGCCAGGCCGGGCAAGCTGACGCTGCTGTATCCGCAGTGGATACCGGCCAACCACGGCCCGAGCGGCGCGCTGAACCAGTTCGCCGGCCTCAAGGTCAGCGCCAACGGCAAGCCGCTGGAATGGAAGCGCGACACCGTCAACGTCTACGCCTTCCATATCGAGGTGCCGAAGGATGCCTCGTCGGTGGATGTGGAATTCCAGTATCTGTCACCGGTGGAAGCCAACCAGGGCCGCACCACGATGACCAACGACATCCTCGGCGTGCAATGGCAATCGCTGACGCTGTATCCGGCCGGCTACAATAGCCGCCGCATCACCATGCAGCCCAACCTGACCGTGCCGGCCGGCTGGCAATACGGCACCGCACTGGAGACCGCCACGCGCAACGGCGACGAGATCGCCTTCAAGCCGCTGGACCTGGAAGCGATGATGGATTCGCCGCTGTTCGCCGGCCGCCACTTCCGCCGCATCGACCTCGACCCGGGCGCGAAAGTGCCGGTGCACCTGAACGTGGTGGCCGACTCGGCCGAGCAGCTGGAAGCGACGCCGGAACAGATCGCCCCGCACCGCGCCATGGTGCAGCAGGCCTACAAGCTGTTCAACTCGCAGCACTACCAGCACTACGACTTCCTGTTCGCCATCAGCGACGAGTTCGGCGGCATCGGCCGCGAACATCACCAGTCGAGCGAGAACGGCGTCAAGCTGGGCTACTTCAGCGAATGGGCCAAGCACGAAGCGCGGCGCGAACTGCTGCCGCATGAATTCACGCACTCGTGGAACGGCAAGTTCCGCCGCCCGGCCGACCAGAACGTCCCCAACTTCAACACGCCGCTGCAGAACTCGCTGCTGTGGGTGTACGAAGGCCAGACCCAGTACTGGGGCGCGGTGATCGCCGCCCGCTCCGGCCTGATCACGCCCGAGCACACGCGCGACCTGCTGGCCGCCACCGCCGCCCGCTACGACAACACCCGCGGCCGCGAATGGCGCGCGGTGCAGGACACCACCAACGACCCCATCGTCAACGCCCGCCGTCCGCAAGGCTGGAACAACTGGCAGCGCGCCGAGGACTACTACTCGGAAGGCGAGTTGATCTGGCTGGACGCCGACACGCTGATACGCGAAAAATCCGGCGACAAGCGTTCGCTGAACGACTTCGCCCGCAACTTCTTCGGCGTCGACGACGGCGTCAACGTGGCCAAGCACTACACTTTCGACGACGTGGTGAAGGCGCTCAACGCCATCCAGCCGCACGACTGGGCCAGCTTCCTGCGCACCCGCCTCGACGGCCACGGCCCCGGCGCCCCGCTGGACGGCCTGGCCCGCGCCGGCTGGAAACTGGTCTACGCCGACAAGCCGACCGACTTCATGAAAGCCCAGGAAGAGCAGAGCAAGTCGGCCAACTTCCAGTACTCGCTGGGCTTTTCGGTGGGTGCGGAAGGCAAGCTGGAAGCCTTCCAGTGGGAAGGCCTGGGCTTCAAGGCCGGCCTGTCGGGCGGCAGCACGCTGCTGGCCGTCAACGGCCGCGCCTACAAGGCCGAGGTGCTGCGCGCCGCCGTCACCGCCGCCAAGACCGGCAAGGAACCGATCAGCCTGCTGGTCAAGAAGGGCAATCTGTACCAGACCTACGCGCTCGACTACCACGGCGGCCTGAAGTATCCACGCCTGGAACGCATCGAAGGCACGCCGGACCGCCTTGAGGCAATTTTGCAACCGCTGAAGTAATTGTCGCAACCTTGGGGGCCGGGTAGTTGTGCCGGCGCCCCATCGCGTTATACTGGCCCCATGCCAGACCGGACCGACATCCATCCTCCTCCGCGCACCGAGCTAGACGAGCTGCGCGCGTCCGACCGCATTTTCCGCGCCCTGCTCGACAACGCCCCGGTCCTGATCTCGACTAAGGATTTGCAAGGCAATATCACGATGGCCAACCGCCATTTCGACATCCTCGACGGCTACGATGCCGCAAGCTTCGTCGGCGCCAATGTGTTCGAACTGTTCCCGCGCGAAATCGCCGAGCAGCTGTGGCGCAACGATCGCACGGCCGCGCTGGAAAAGCGCGCCATCCACGAGGAGGAAACGGTCTACCACCGCGACCAGACGCTGCACACCTACATGACCGTGAAGTTCCCGCTGCTCGACGACGACGGCGAGGTCTACGCCACCTGCGCCGTCTCCACCGACATCACCGAAGCCAAGGCCGCCCAGGTCGACAGCGTCACCGACGAGTTGACCGGGCTGAAGAACCGCCGCTATTTCAACATCCGCTTCGGCGAGGAACAAAAGCGCGCCCAACGCGACCGGCGCCTGCTGACGCTGCTGCTGATCGACGTCGACCGCTTCAAGGAATACAACGACCACTACGGCCATCCGCAGGGCGACCAGGTGCTCAAGGCCGTGGCCGACGCCATGGGCCAGGCCTTGCACCGGCCGGGCGACCTGTGCTTCCGCATCGGCGGCGACGAGTTCGCCTGCCTGTTCGCCAGCAACAGCAGCGATGAGAGCGAGGCCCTGGCCGAACGGATACGCGCCAACGTGGAGGCGCGCCGCATCCCGCACCAGGCCAACACGCCGGGCGGCCATGTGACGCTGTCGCTGGGGCTGGCCTTCATACAGCCGGACGCGACGCTGAGCCAGGAGCAGATCTACGAACTGGGCGACCAGGCGCTGTACCGGGCCAAGCACAAGGGCCGCAACACGGTTTCGCGCTAGCCTGGAGCGGCTCGGGCGCTTCGGCGAACCGATGATTTGGTGTATGCTAATCGTATGAACAAAGACACCGACATCCAACTCAGCGGCCCCTTCAAGGCCACCGACGGCTCCGGCCGTGCCCATGACGCCAAGGCGATCCGTATCTTCGACGAAGGTTACGGCGCGATCGACGTGTATGTGGACTTTTCCGGCTCGATCAGCGGCCTGCACAAGGACAAATCGCTGATCGACGCCGTGGTCGCGCAACTGCGCACCGTCGGCTACAAGGGCCCAGCCCTGACCGCCGGCGATTCCGTCCTGCAGGAAAGCAAGCTGCTGGTGCTGGAAGCGCCGGACGAATTCAACACCTTCGCCGCCGGCAAGGGCTGGAAAGACCTGGCCGAAGAGTTCGACGACGAGTAATCAGAGGTAGCGGTCGCTCCAGGCCGCGATCAGGTTCGCCACGTAGACGGCATCGTCGCGGTCGGTCAGCAGGTGGTCCGCGCTGTCGAGCGAGATGAAGCTTTTCGGATGCTTGGCGGCCGTAAAAATCTCCATCGCGTTGCTGATGCCCACCGTGTCATCGCCCGGCGCGTGCATCACCAGCAAGGCCCGCTTCAGGGCCGCGATCCTCCCCTTCAAATTATGCCCGCCCGCATCTTCGACAAATTGTTGCTTGATGCGGAAAGGCCTGCCCGCCAGTTGCACCTGCGCCTCGCCGGTGCGGGCGATTTCATCGAGATGCTGGCTGAACATGCCCGTCACCTGGCTGGGGTCGCTCGGCGCGGCCAGCGTCACCACCGCCTTCACTTCCGGCACCTGGGCCGCGACCGCCAGCACCGCCGCGCCGCCGAGGCTGTGGCCGATCAGCAGGCTGGGCGCCATGCGGCTGCCGCGCAGATAGTCGGCCGCCGCCAGCAGGTCCGCCAGGTTGGACGAGAAATTGGTGTTGGCGAATTCGCCCTCGCTGGCGCCCAGGCCGGTGAAGTCGAAACGCAGCACGGCAAAGCCATGCTCGGTCAAAGCCTGGGCGATGCGGCTGGCGGCAAACACGTCCTTGCCGCAGGTGAAGCAATGGGCGAACAAGGCATAGGCCTTGATCTCCCCCATCGGCTTATCCAGCCGGGCCGCCAGCTTTTGGCCGTCGGCGCCGGGGAATTCCAGTCGTTCAGATCGCATGGTGCTTCCTGCTGTAAATAACAGCCTCCATTTAACCAAACAAACCGTGCAGATACCAGCGCGCCGACTGCTCGCCCTCGTGGCCGGTGCGCTCCCGGTACAGCCAGTAGTGGGCGCAATCCTCGCCCTCGGCCATGAAATAGTCGCGGGTTTGCATGGTGCTCCACCAGCCGGCCTCGATGCGCTCGCCGGTGGACATGATCTTCAGCGGCGAGCCGTAGAACGGCCGGTGGTCGCGCATCAGCAAGGGGATGGGCTTGGCCAGCAGCCAGGCCGGACGCGGCAGGCTGGGCATGTCCGGCGGCAGCTGGGCGCGGGCGTCGGCGGGACGGATTTTTTCCTGCACGCTGACCCAGGCGTTGGCCTGCTCGGGGCGGTAGTCGGCGCGCGGTGCGGCTTGCAGCACGTTCTCCGGCCCCAGCCGCGCGGTCAACACTTCCAGCAGGCGCTGCCAGTCCTCCTTGCTGCCGCCCGGCTCGGGGAACAGGCTATCGCTCGGCGGCGCCATCGGCTGCACCTGCGGCGCCTCCAGGCACAGGCCGATCACCGGGGCGTCCAGCACCTGCTTGGCCAGCCGCTCCTTGAGCAGGCGCACCAGATGCTCGTCGCGCCAGACCGGCTCGGCCAGCACGATGTCGATCACCGTCGGCGGGCCGGCCACCTTGCCGCGCTCATGCTCCAGCAGCAGGCGCACGCGCTCGACCGCGAACTGGTGCGCGCTGAGCCAGCCGGTCAGCTGTTGCAGCAGGCGGCGCGCGCCGAACAGCAGGGCCTCGGCGTTTTCCACGCGGTCGAACAACTCCAGTTTGGCGCGGAAGCTGGCCGGCGCCGCCAGCCATTGGTGCATCTCGGCCCGTTCGCCGTAGGCGTCGTCCAGCATGTCCAGCAAGGCCCGGCCGCAGCGGCGCTGCAAGCCGGGACGCGGTAGGCGGCGCATCTCGCCCAGCGTCAAACACCCTATGCCCTCCAACCAGCTCAGGTAGGGCCGAGCCGGGGGCAGCAGGCTGCTGGGCAAGCGGTCCATGCGCCGCGCTAACGCCTCCATCGTCAAGGCCCGTCCGGCATTGCTACGGGCCAGCAACCAGGCTCCGCGCGCGGTGGATGCGCAGCTGAGCACGGCGGTAAAACCGAGCGCCTCCATGCTGGCCGCCACTTGCCGGCACAGCGCGCGCACGCCGCCGAACAGGCGCAGGCTGGCGCCCACGTCGAGCAGCAGCGTGGCCTCCTCCGCCTGCGCCAGCTGCGGCGTGAATTGCAGCAGCGCCATCGCCACCGCATGCTGCGCATCCGCTTCCAGTGGCAGTGCGCGCTGCTGGAACTGCGCTTGCGGCGCCAGCATCAGCGCACCGCCGCGCCGCATGCCCTCCTCCACCCCGGCCTGTTGCGCCAGCGTCGACATGGCCACCACCCGCTCCTGCTCCAGCACCACCGTGCAGCGGTCATCCGACCAGCGCGGGCAGAACACTTCGAGCGGGAGCCGTGGCAGGTGTATTCCGATCCAGAGGCGCATGGCGTTGTAAGAGCGATGGGGTTAAGGGCAAGAACAAGGGGGCGTCGCGCTGCGGCCCTCGTCGTTTGACAAAGCCGATGTTGACGCCACCCGGCGCGGTGTGCAGCGACAGCCGCAGCGGCGCGGGCGACGCATCCTGCGCGGCGGCCAGCGGCCGCAGCATGCAGAACAGCGTGTCCCCGCTTTGCGCGGCCAGATGCAGGCGGCGCAGGGTTTCGCCGCGCGCATGGTTTTGCCACAGCAGCAGCGCGCCGCAACAGCCGCTGCGCAGTACTTGTTCCGCGGCCCACAGGGCGTCGCCGCTTTTGGCGCCGCTGCGTATCCAGATCAGCTGCGACGGTTCCAGCCCCAGCGCGGCCAGCGCCAGCGCCTGCGGCGCGTGCGGCGGTTGCAGCAGCGCGATGGGCCGCTTGCCCAGCCCCAGCAGCGCCGGCCGCAGCAGGCGCAGCTCGCCGATGCCGTGTTGCTGCACCAGCAGGTCGATCAGCGTGCCCAGCGGCCAGCCGCCGCCCGGCAACTGCGCCGACAACGCGGCAAAGCCGGTGTCGACGCAGCGGGTGGCGCTGTGCGCCAGTTGCGACGCCAGCCACAGCGATGGATGGACGGCTTCAGGCGCAAGGGCGGCGAAACGGGTGGCTGATCGGTTCATGATATGGAACGGATTTTACCGCAAATACTGTATAAATACACAGTAATATTTGTGCCCGATTTTGGCAAGGTCAAAACTGTATCGTGCGCCCCATGCTGTACCATGTAGTTCAGGCAACTCAACAAGGACATCCTTTGCAAACCATCCAACTGGTCGGCGCCATCCTGTTCGGACTGGCGCTGCTGCACACCTTTGCAGCCAAATCCTTCGAAGTGTTATCGCACCGCCACCCGCGTCATGCCGGGCTGTTCCACCTGCTGGGCGAGGTGGAAGTGGTGTTCGGTTTCTGGGCCTTCATCCTGATCATCGCCATGGCAGTGCTGAGCGGCAGCGACGCCGCCATCGGCTACGCCGAGTCGCGCCAGTACACCGAGCCGCTGTTCGTGTTCACGGTGATGGTGGTGGCCGCGTCGCGCCCGGTGCTGGACATCGTGCAGCGCATGCTGATGGTGCTGGCCAGGCTGCTGCCGATGCGCACCGAACTGGCGCTGGTGTGGTTCGGCCTGGCGCTGGTGCCGCTGACCGGTTCGCTGATCACCGAGCCGGCCGCGATGACCTTGGCCGCGCTGATGCTGGCGCCGCTAATCTTCCGCGAGGGCATGCCGGAGTGGCTGAAGTACGGCGCATTGGGCGTGTTGTTCGTCAACGTCTCGATCGGCGGCACGCTGACCGCCTACGCCGCGCCGCCGGTGCTGATGGTGGCGACCACCTGGCAATGGGATAGCGCCTTCATGGCCACGCACTTCGGCTGGAAGGCGGCGATCGCGGTGGTGATCAACGCGACCGCGGTCAGCTTCATTTTGCGCCCGCATTTGCGCGCGCCTGCGGCCGCGTCGGCCGAGGTCGAGGCGGCGCCGGCGGTGCCGTTGATGGTGACGGCCATCCATCTGGCCTTCCTGGCAGCGGTGGTGGTGCTGGGGCATCACCCGGTGCTGTTCCTCGGCATCTTCATGCTGTTTTTGGGGTTCACGCAGGCTTACCAGCGCTACCAGAATCCGCTGATCGTCAAGGAGGGACTGCTGGTCGGCTTCTTCCTGGCCGGGCTGGTGGTCTTGGGCGGCATGCAGCAATGGTGGTTGCAGCCGATTGTGGAAAGCCTGCCGCCGGTGGCGCTGTTCTTCAGCGCGCTGGGTTTGACGGCGATTACCGACAATGCCGCGCTGACCTATCTCGGCTCGCTGATCGAAGGGATTTCGGCGCAGTCGCAATACATGCTGGTGGCAGGCGCGGTGGCAGGCGGCGGCCTGACGGTGATCGCCAACGCGCCGAATCCGGCCGGCGTGTCGCTGCTGCGGCGCGGCTTCCAGGACGAATCGATAGGCGCTATCGGCCTGCTGGCCGGCGCACTGGCGCCGACCGCCGTGGCTGCGCTGGCGTTTCTGCTGTAGCCACCTCGACCTGGAATTTCAATCCAAGCGCGCGCATGACTTTCAGGATGGTCGCGAAGCTTGGATTGCCATCGGCGGAGAGGGCCTTGTACAAGCTTTCACGGCCCATTCCGGTGTCGCTGGCAAGTTGCGTCATCCCATGCGCGCGGGCGATGTTGCCCAGCGCCTTGGCGATGAAAGCGATATCGTCCACCGCTTCTTCAAGACATGCATCGAAATAGAGGGCCATATCTTCTTTGGTCTGAAGGTACTCGGCACTGTCCCACTTCTTTAACTCAAGCATCACAATCACCTCCTGCCAGCCCAGCTCAAGCGCGCTGGTGACGAGAAAAGAACTCCAACATCATTTTACTAGCATCGGGTCCGGCCTTGGCGTTGAAGGCCAGCGCCGGATCGCCGCCGCTCCAGGCGTGTTCGAGGTCGGCGATGTGGGCGACGCGCAGCAGCAGCTTTCTTCCTTCGTAGAAGTCGTGCAGCTGGTGGGCGTTGTGGCGGCCGCCGCGTCCTTGCGGTTTTTGGGTGATCTTCGGCGCCGTCGACAAGCGGTTCAACAACTGGCTTTGGCGCGCCAGCTGCATCTGGTTGATGGGGCGGACCACGTTGTCGCCCGCCCCCTGGATCAGGATCGCGGGCATGCCGGGGAACTGGGGATGGCGCGTCAGCACTTCGTGCGCGGCCGCATCGGCGCGCAGCGCGGCGCCGTGCTGCATCACGCCCAGCGCGCCGATGGTGTTGTGGCCCGCGCCAAACACGGGGCCTGAATGCAGCCCCACGGCGGCGAACAAGTGCGGATGATTCAGCGCGATGATGTTGGCCATGCCGGCGCCGGCCGAAATGCCGGCGATGTAGATGCGCGAACGGTCGATGGCGTACTGCGTCATCACTTTATCGATCATGCCGACGATGATGGGCACGTCGCCGCCGCCCTCCTGCGTGGCGCGGTCGTACCACTTCCAGCAGCGCTGGGCATGGGTGCTGACCAGTTGCTGCGGATAGAGGACCGCATACCCCATCTGCTCAGCCCACTGGTTCATGCGCGTGCCTTGGGCGAACTGGGTGGCGGTTTGCTGGCAGCCGTGCAGCATCACCAGCAGCGGCAAGCCTTTGCGCTGCGTGTCCTCAGGCGGATTGTTGGGCAGGTAGAGCCAGTAGCTCATGCGGCGCCCGGGCGTACCGATGCCGGGTGGTGCGGAGAAGTGGGAGGCCAGCCATTTGCCGGGCGACGGCGGGACGTGTATCGCGACGGATGGCACGGTGCGGCGCGGCGCGGCCGGCAAGGCGCGTGCACGCGGCGCCGCCGCCTTGGCGACCTTGGCGGCGGGCTTGCGTTTTCGCTTGGGCTTGGCGGCTGCGGGCGCGGCGAACAGCGCCGTCACGATCTTGCTGACGGCACTGCTCTGCCGCTTCCCCGAGCGGACCAAAGTACGTAACAAACTGCTGGCGGCTCTCTTCATCGCGGCGATCTCCTGTTGCGATAAAGTCTACTCCGAACCTCCTTCAGCCTGCGTGCGGCAGCGCGCTTAGCGCTGCATCGACTCCCACACTTTCAGCAAACGCTTGGCCGATACCGGCATCGGCGTGCGCAGCTCCTGCGCGAACAGCGACACACGCAATTCCTCCAGCATCCAGCGGAACTCCACCATCTTCGGATCGGTGTTCTTGCCAGCCGATTTGTCCTTGTTGGCACGCTGGTACAACATCGCCGCCTGCTGCCATTCGGCCATCAGCTTGGCGTCGCGCGCGGGGTCGCCGCGCAGCTTCTCGATACGCACATTCATCGCCTTCAGATAGCGCGGGAAGTGCGACAACTGGCTGTACTCGTTCTCCGACAGGAAGCGCTTGTTGACCAGCCCTTGCAACTGCGCCTGCATATCGGCCGCCGCCTGCGCGGGCAGCCCTTGCAAGCGCTTGGGCAGGCCATGGAACTCGGTCAGCACCTGCGACAGCAGGCGCGCGATCTCGTTCACCAGCAGCACCAGGCGCGACTTGCCTTCGTCCTTGCGCTTGGCGAAGCCGGCCGCGTCCACCGGCAGCGGATCCTGCAAGCAGGCGATGTCCAACGCCTTGTTGATGATTTGCTCGCGCAGTTCTTCCTGCGTGCCCATGCTCATGAACTGCATGCCCATCTGCTGCAAGCCGGGTATGCTTTTTTCGATGAACTTGATCTGGTCTTTCATCTGCAATGCGAACAGGCGACGCAGGCCGATACGGTGCGTACGCGCCGCCACGGTCGGGTCGTCGAACACCTCGAGGTCGCAGTGCGTGCCCTTGTCCACCAGCGCCGGGAAGCCGATCAGCGTCAGCTTGCCTTGCGCGATTTCCAGCAGCTCCGGCAGCTCGCCGAAAGTCCACGCGGTCAGGCCGGTCAGCGTGATGCCGCTGGTGGCCGTCGGCGCGGCGCCGGCTGTTGCGGGAGCGCCCTTGCCTTGCGCCGCCGGTGCGCCAGCCTTCGCCGACGCCGCAGGCGATGCGGCCGACGATGCACTGCCGCCGCTACCCAACGCGCGCATGCTCACGCCCTGGCCGCCGGACGACTCGGCCATCTTCTGGAAGCTTTCCCGCGCCTGCGTGCCGAATTCGGCCTGCAATGTAGCGAGGTTGCGGCCCATGTCCAACTGGCGTCCGTGCTCGTCGATCACCTTGAAGTTCATGAAGTGGTGCGCAGGCAGCGTCTCCGGTTTGAAGTCGCTGGTCAGCACCGAGATCGTGATCTGCGAACGGATGTCGGCGATGATCGCGTCGACCAGATCGCCGCGCCCGAACACGCCCGCTTCATGCACACGCTCGCAGAACTTCGCGGCGTAATCCGGCAGCGGCACGCAATGGCGGCGCAGCTTCTGCGGCAGTGACTTGAGCAGCAGATGCACCTTCTCCTTCAACATGCCCGGCACCAGCCACTCGCAACGTTCGCGCGGCAGCTGGTTCAAGGCATACAGAGGCACCGCCATGGTCACGCCATCGCGCACGCTGCCCGGTTCGAAGTGATAGGTCAGTTGCATCTCCAGCCCCGTCACCGACATCATCTTCGGGAACAGGTCGGTGGTGACGCCGGCCGCCTCGTGGCGCATCAACTCGTCGCGGTTCAGGTACAGCAGCTTCGGCTCGGCGAACGTCGCATCCTTGTGCCACTTCTCGAAGCCGGCGCCGTTGACCACGTCGGCCGGTATCAGCTTGTCGTAGAAGGCGGCGATCAGTTCATCGTCCACCAGCACGTCGAGACGGCGCGACTTGTGCTCAAGGTTCTCGATCTCCTTGATCAGCTTGTGGTTGTGCGCGAAGAACGGCGCACGCGTTTCGTAGTCGCCGCCGACCAGCGCATCGCGAATGAAGATCTCGCGCGCCTCGGCCGGATTGAACAAGCCGTAGTTGATGCGGCGCTGGCTGTACACCACCAGACCATACAAGGTGGCGCGCTCGGATGCGCTGACCTGCGCGGACTTCTTCTCCCAGCGCGGCTCGCCCCACGATTTTTTCAGCAGGTGGCCGCCGACCTTTTCCAGCCACTCCGGCTGGATCTGCGCCACGCAGCGCGCATACAGGCGCGTGGTGTCGACCAGTTCGGCCGCCATGATCCACTTGCCCGGTTTCTTCAGCAGCGAGGAACCCGGCCAGATATTGAACTTGATGCCGCGCGCGCCCAGGTAGCCGGCGCCCGGCTCGTCCTCGCCCTTGAAGCCGATATTACCCAGCAGGCCAGTCAGCAGCGCCAGATGCAGGTTCTCGTACGTGGCCGGCGTCTCGTTGATACGCCAGCCTTGCTCCTTCACGATGGTCAGCAACTGCGAATGCACGTCGCGCCACTCGCGCAGGCGCAACTGCGACAGGAAGTTGGTGCGGCAGTTGTCCATCAGCTGGCGATTGGTCTTCTTGTGCTCAATCGCGTTCTCGAACCACTTCCAGATCTTGATATAGCTGAGGAACTCCGACTTCTCGTCGGCGAACTTCTTGTGTGCTTCGTCGGCAGCCTGCTGGTGTTCCATCGGACGGTCGCGCGGATCCTGCACCGACAGCGCGGACGCGATGATCAGCACTTCGTCCAGGCAGACGTTGTCCAGCGCGGCCAGTATCATGCGGCCTACGCGCGGGTCCAGCGGCAGCTTGGACAGCTTCTTGCCCAGTGGCGTCAGCTGGTTGTATTCGTCGACCGCGCCCAGTTCCTGCAGCAGCTGGTAGCCGTCGGCGATGGCGCGGGCCAGCGGCGGCTCGATGAACGGGAAAGTCTCCACGTCCGTCAGGTGCAGGGACTTCATGCGCAGGATGACCGAGGCCAGCGACGAGCGCAGGATTTCCGGCTCGGTGAACTTCGGCCGTTGCAGGAAGTCCTGCTCTTCGTACAAGCGGATGCAGACGCCGTCGGCCACGCGGCCGCAACGGCCGGCGCGCTGGTTGGCGGCCGATTGCGCGATCGGCTCGATCTGCAGCTGCTCGACCTTGTTGCGGTAGCTGTAGCGCTTCACGCGCGCCAGGCCGGCGTCCACCACATAGCGGATTCCCGGCACGGTCAGCGAGGTTTCGGCGACGTTGGTGGCGAGGACGATGCGGCGGGCGTTGGTCAGCTTGAACACGCGCTCCTGCTCCTCGGCCGACAGGCGGGCGAACAGCGGCAGGATTTCCACATGCGGCGGGTGGTGCTTGCGCAGGGCTTCGGCGGCGTCGCGGATTTCGCGTTCGCCGGGCAGGAACACCAGCACGTCGCCCGAACCGAGGCGGGCCAGTTCATCGACGCCGTCGACCACGGCGTCCATCAGGTCGCGCTTTTCGCGGGCGGCGGCGGTGCGCTGGCCCTTGCCTTCGGCGTTGGCCACGGCCGGATTGGGCACGTCACTTTCGATCGGGCGGTAGCGCACTTCCACCTTGTACAGGCGGCCGGAGACTTCGATCACCGGCGCCGGTTTCTCCGGCGTGCCGAAGTGGCGCGAGAAGCGGTCGGCGTCGATGGTCGCGGAGGTGATGATCACCTTCAGGTCCGGGCGGCGCGGCAGCAGCTGCTTCAGGTAGCCGAGCAGGAAGTCGATGTTCAGGCTGCGTTCGTGCGCTTCATCGATGATGATGGTGTCGTAGTTCTTCAGCAGCGGATCGGTCTGCGTTTCGGCCAGCAGGATACCGTCGGTCATCAGCTTGACCGAGGCGCCCTTGGTCAGCGTGTCGGCGAAGCGGACCTTGAAGCCCACCGTTTCGCCCAGCGGCGTGCCCAGCTCCTGCGCGATGCGCTTGGCGGTGGACGAGGCGGCGATACGGCGCGGCTGTGTGTGGCCGATCAGGCCTTTCTGGCCGCGGCCCAGTTCCAGGCAGATCTTCGGCAGCTGCGTGGTCTTGCCGGAGCCGGTTTCGCCGGAAACGATGATGACCTGGCTGTTTTGCAGCGCTTCGGCGATTTCGTGGCGGCGGCCGGAGACCGGCAGGTCTTCGGGATAGGTGATCGGCGGCAGCGGGTTGCGGAAGGCGCGCTCGGCGTCGCGGGCGGCTTGTTCTTCAGGCGTCAGGCGCGGCTTGGGCTCGCGGCGCGGCGGCGCAATCAGCCCGCCCTCGCCGTCCGGCAGCGCTGCGCGGGGCGGCCGTGCGGCGCGCGGCTGCTGCGGTGCACGCGGCTGGCCACCCTCCGGGCGCGGACCACGGCCCGGCTGCGGCTGCGCACCTTCGGCACGCGGCGGCCGCTGCTGGCCGGCCGGACGCGGTTCGCCGCTGCGCGGGCGGGCCTCTCCTTGCGGGCGTGGCTGGCCCTGCCCTGGCCGGGCGTTGGGCGCTTGCGGGCTGCGGGAGGGGCGATTCTGCGTGCTGGCGGGCGTACTGGACGCGCCTTTAGACTTGTTGCTGGCTTCTGACATTGTTTTTTACAAAGGTTTTGGCGCGGAAGTCGCGCACCGAATTATAATGCGGCTAATGGAAAACCCTACCCAATTCGTCCAATGGCTGCGCTCAGTCGCGCCTTACATCCACGCCTTCCGTGGCAAGACCTTCGTGGTCGCCTTCCCTGGTGAGCTCGTGAGCGCCGGCGCGCTGCAAGTGCTGGCCCACGATCTGTCGCTGCTGCACGCGCTCGACATCAACGTCACCGTGGTCTACGGCTCGCGCCCGCAGGTGGCCGAGCAGCTGGCCCTGCGTAACGTCGAAGGCCGCTTCCACAACGGCGTGCGCATCACCGACATCGCCGCCATGGAGTGCGCCAAGGAAGCCGCCGGCGAGCTGCGCCTCGATATCGAGGCCGCCTTCAGCCAGGGCTTGCCGAACACGCCGATGTCCAACGCGGCCATCCGCATCATTTCCGGCAACTTCATCACCGCCCGTCCGCTGGGCGTGATCGACGGCGTCGACCTGGAGCTGACCGGCGTCACCCGCAAGGTCGACGCCGAAACCATCCACTCCATCCTCGGTTCGGACGGCCTGGTGCTGCTGTCGCCGCTGGGCTTCTCGCCGACCGGCGAAGCCTTCAACCTGACGATGGAAGACGTGGCGTGCAGCACCGCCATCGCCCTACATGCGGACAAGCTGATCTTCATCACCGAGACCGGCATGATGACCGACGCCGGCGGCGCCGAGATCCGCGAACTGTCGTCGCACCAGGCCGAGGCCGTGTTGCAGGCCGGCTTCCTGCCGGACGCCACCGCCTTCTACCTGAAGCACTGCATCAAGGCGTGCGACAACGGCGTCGAACGCTCGCACATCGTCTCGTTCAGCATGGACGGCTCGGCGCTGCTGGAGCTGTTCACCCACGATGGCGTCGGCACCATGATCTCGCACGAGAACCTGGAATCGCTGCGCCAGGCCACCATCGAGGACGTCGGCGGCATCATCAAGCTGATCGAGCCGCTGGAGGCCGACGGCACGCTGGTCAAGCGCGGCCGCGAGCTGATCGAGCGCGAAATCGACTACTTCTCCGTCATCGAGCACGATGGCGTGATCTTCGGTTGCGCCGCGCTGTATCCGTTCCCGGAACAGAAGATGGCCGAAATGGCATGTTTGACGGTCAACCCGGAAGTGCAGGCCCAGGGCGACGGCGAGCGCATCCTCAAGCACATGGAGAACCGCGCGCGCGCCATCGGCGTGCAAAAGCTGTTCGTGCTGACCACCCGCACCTCGCACTGGTTCCAGAAGCGCGGCTTCGTGCCCGTCACCGTCGACGCCCTGCCCAAGGACCGCCAGCGCATGTACAACTGGCAGCGCAAGTCCCAGGTTTTGATTAAGACCTTATAATGTCGTTTTACATACCGCTTTAGGAGCAACACAGATGGCCCGCACCGTTCAATGCATCAAACTCAACAAAGAAGCCGAAGGTCTGGACTTCCCGCCGTATCCGGGCGAACTGGGTAAGAAGATCTATGAATCGGTTTCGAAGGAAGCCTGGGCGGCCTGGCTGAAGCACCAGACCATGCTGGTCAATGAGAACCGTCTGAACCTGGCCGATCAGCGCGCCCGCAAATACCTGGCGACGCAGATGGAGAAACACTTCTTCGGCGACGGCGCCGACGCGGCCATGGGCTACGTGCCGCCGACCGAGTAACTGACTAATAGAGCTTGTTCAAAGCGAGCGCAGCTAGGCGCGGCGACGAAGACAGTGCGCCTGCACGGCTAGGAGCCGCAACAACGCTGCGGTCGCTTTGAACAAGCTCACATCACCTTGCACTGCTTCAGTTCGCATCTTGCCATGAAAACTTTGCCGTTTTCGCAAGTCATGCGATACACCTCGACCGGTCCCGGTTCGCTCACCAAGCCCGCACCCCAGCCGCCCTTGCAGCCCTGCTGTTTGGCCAGCCCCTCCACCGTTGCCGACGAGACGCCGGCGCGGAATGGCACTTTCTGGATTTCGACGCCGTCGTTATAGCCGATCGGCGTGCCATCGTCGGCCGTGGTGCGCGGCGCCGGCTTGCGCGGCGGCGCCGCTTCCTCGCGCGCCTTGCCCAGCGAGGCAGGCAGCCACGAACAGGCGTTAAGCAAGGACGTGCCGCACAGCAGGAGGATCAGGGAGCGTTTCATGGAAGCCCGGGTAAGGTGAACGGCGCTTAGAACTTCAGGGTCTTGACGCCGTCCGCCATGCCCAGCAGGCAGACGTTGGCGCCGCGCGCGGCGAACAGGCCGACGGCGATCACGCCGACGATCTGGTTGATCTGCTGCTCCAGCGCCACCGGATCGGTGATCGACAAGCCGGCGACATCGATGATCATGCCGCCGTTATCGGTGATGAAGGCTTCGTCGGTGCCGGCCTTCAGGCGCAGCTTCGGCGTGCCGCCGATGGCGGCCAGCGCGCGCGTGACCGAGGCGCGCGCCATCGGCAGCACTTCCACCGGCAGCGGGAACTTGCCCATCACGTCGACCAGCTTGGAACCGTCGGCGATGCAGACGAACTGGCCGGACACCGAGGCGACGATCTTCTCGCGCGTCAGCGCCGCGCCGCCGCCCTTGATCATGGCGCCGGTATTGGTGATCTCGTCGGCGCCGTCGATGTAGACGGCGATGGCCGGCACGTCGTTCAGGTCGAACACTTCGATGCCGTGGCCGCGCAGGCGGGCCGCGGTCGCTTCCGACGAGGCCACGGCGCCCTTGATGCGGTGCTTGATCTTGGCCAGCTCGTCGATGAAGAAGTTGGCGGTGGAGCCGGTGCCGACGCCGATGATCTCATTGTCCACCACGTAATCGATGGCGGCGCGGGCTACGGCTTGTTTCAGTTCGTCTTGGGTCATGATGTTTCTATAAGAGAGGGGAATTCAATCCCGCTATTTTAACGGATCTCCCCCGTCCGCCACCGTTTTCGGCCAAAAATTGCGCTCAGACAACATCACGCGGATGCCGGTGTCGCAGACTGGCACAAGCGCTGCGCCTACGCAACGATGCTTGCCAGCGAAGGGGCCGGATATGCGAGAATGAAGTGCACGCAGGTCCAAAAACGATCGCCGGGGATGAGACATGACGCCAGCAAAAACAGTCTTGATTGTCGATGACAGCCGCGTTTCGCGCATGATGGCCCGGCAGTACATCGCCGGCCTGCACGCCGACTGGATCGTCGAGGAGGCCGGCACCGGCGAGGAATCGCTGGCCAAGGCGCGCGCCGCCCCGCCCGACCTGATCCTGATGGACGTCAACATGCCCGGCATGGGCGGCATCGCCGCCGCCGAACAGCTGCGCCAGGAATTCCCCACCATCCCGATCTCGCTGCTGACGGCCAATGTGCAGACGGCCACGCGCGAGCGCGCGGCCCAGCTGGGCATCGGCTTCATGGAAAAACCCATCACCGAGGCGCGCATCGCGCAACTGCTGTCCACGCTGGAGGCGGCTTGACCATGTTCTCCCTGTCCGAACTGGAAAACGATGCGCTGATCGAGATCTTCAACATCGGCGTCGGCCAGGCGGCATCGTCGATGAGCGCCATCGTCAACGAATCGGTACGCATGTCGGTGCCGTCGGTGAGCTTCATCAACCGCGTCGAGGCCGCGCGCCTGCTCGACGGCAAGGCGCCCGAGGCCGGCGCCATCTGCGGCGTCAGCCAGCACTACGAGGGCGCCTTCTCGACCGAGGCCATCCTCATGTTCCCCGAGGATAAAAGCCTGGAGATCGTGCGCCTGATGGTGGGCGAATCGGTGCCGCTCAAGGAGCTGACCGAGATGGAGCAGGAAGCCATGTGCGAGATCGGCAACATCATCCTCAACTCCTGCGTCGGCACGCTGGCCAACATCTTCCAGCGCGAGCTGCACGGTTCGCTGCCGCAGTACCACGTCGGCACCAGCGATGAAATCCTGATCGCCTCCGGCAGCCAGCACGACACCGTGGTGCTGATGCTGCACATCGACTTCGTGCTGGAGAAGCACCAGATCCACGGCTACGTCGCCTTCGTGCTGGACATCTCGGCGCTGCACGACCTGAAGGAGCAGATCAACCTCTACATCGCCCGCGCCATGGGCCAGGCATGATGAATCCGTTGAACGAAGCCCACCGCCTGCACCTGCTGCACAGCGTGCTGTGCGCGGTGAACCTGGGCGCCATCGTGCTCGACAACGAACGCCGCATCGTGCTGTGGAACTCGTGGATGATCAAGCATTCCGGCCTGGGCCACGACAAGGTGATCGGCGCCGACTTCTTCACCGTCTGCCCCGGCCTGCGCGGCGGCCGCATGGAGGCGGCGATCCAGCAGGCGCTGTACAACAACTTCCCCTCGCTGCTGTCGCAGACGCTCAACAAGGCGCCGTTCGTGCTGCACGCCAGCCCGGTGACGGCCGCCCGCAACGAGCGCATCCAGCAGGCGGTGGAGGTGACGCCGATCGCGGTCGAGGGCGCGCCGCGCCACTGCCTGATCCAGATCACCGACGTCAGCATCGCCGTCGGCCGCGAGAAGCTGCTGCGCGAGCAAGCCATGGTGCTGCGCTCGCAGACCTTCGCCGACGGCCTGACCGGCATCGCCAACCGCCGCCACTTCGACGTCGCCATGGAAAAGGAGCACCGCCGCGCCAAGCGCGGCGGCACGCCGCTGTCGCTGCTGATGATCGACATCGACCACTTCAAGGCCTACAACGACCACTACGGCCACCAGAAGGGCGACCAGTGCCTGATCCAGGTGGCGGCCGCGCTGGCGGGCATGCTCAAGCGCCCGTGCGACCTGATGGCGCGCTACGGCGGCGAGGAGTTCGCGATGATACTGCCCGAGACCGACGTCGAGCAGGCCACCGTGATGGCCGAGGCGATCCGCGCCCGCGCGCAGCAGCTGGCCATCCCGCACGAGCGCAACAACGCCGAGCTGCGCCAGGTCACGGTCAGCATCGGCATCGCCACGCAGAAGGTCGACACGGCGGTGGAGATCGAAGCGCTGATCGGCGCCGCCGACCGCGCGCTCTACCTAGCCAAGCGCAACGGCCGCAACCGCATCGAATCCATGCTGCCGGCTTGACCATCCACCCCACCGAGGATCAGTATGCGCAACGTTACCGTTTTATTGGCAGCCTGTGGCGCGCTATGCTCCGTCCACGCGGCGCCGCTGGAACAGCTGTCGTGGCTCAGCGGCTGCTGGGTCGATCCTGCCGGCGAGGCGGGATCGGGCGAGCAGTGGACCACGCCCGCCGCCGGCTCCATGCTGGGCATGGGCCGCACCATCAGGGGCGGCAAGCTGGCGACCTACGAATTCATGCGCATCGCCGACGGCGGCGACGGCCAGGCCGTGTTCCATGCGCAGCCGGCCGGCAAGCCGTCGGCCAGCTTCCGCGCCATCGTGCAGAGCGCCACGGAAGTGGTGTTTGAAAACCTGGAGCACGATTTTCCGCAGCGCGTGATCTACCGCTACGAAGCGCCGGCCACGCTGCGCGCCAGCATCGAGGGCCAGCGCAACGGCGCGCTCAAGCGCATCGAATTCCCGCTGGTGCGCGGCGCCTGCGCAGGCGCGCCATGACGCCGTTGGCGCCCAACCGTTCGATCCAGGCGGTGATGGTGATACCGGTGCTACACTATCCGGACGTGGGCCTGGCGGCCGAGTGGCTGTGCGGCGCGTTCGGCTTCAGCGAGCGGCTGCGCATCGGCGACCACCGCATCCAGCTCGACATCGACGGCGGCGCCGGCGCGGTGGTGGTCGCGCAGCGTCCCAGTCCCGCGCCGCCCTGCCCGCATCCCTGCCACTCGATCATGGTGCGCATCAACGACATCGACCAGCACTACAAGCGCGCCATGGCCGCCCGCGCGCGTTCGCTCAGCCCGCCGACCGGCTATCCCTTCGGCGAACGGCAGTACTCGGTGACGGATCCGGGCGGCCATATCTGGACCTTCTCGCAAACCATCGCCGACATCGATCCCGCCGCCTGGGGCGGCACGCTGCGCTAGGTCCAGATGCGGTAGATCCAGTAGCTTTCGTCTTCGGATTTCATGATGCGGGCCAGCTCGTGCGGGCTGTGGCCGGTGATCTCGCGCGCCTCGCGGCAGAAGTGCGCCTGGTCGGAATAGCCGCCGCGCGCGGCCACGTCGGACCACACCACCCGCCCCGCCAGGAACTCGTCGCGGGCGTCGAAGAACGACTGCTCGGCGCGCTGCAGGCGCAGCAGCTTGCGCATAGGCTGGCCGGCGCGCGCCTTGATGTGGCGCTCGATGCTGCGTACGCCGCGCCCCAGCGCCGTATCGGCCACCTGCCACGCCAGGTGGCGCACCCAGTCGCTCGCCGTGGCGCCCGCGCCGCCGGGACGCGCCGCCTGCCAGCGCGGCGTCAGGAAGGCTTCCAGCACCGCCAGCCGCGCAACGTCGTCGGGGGCGGCCAGCACCGCGTCGGACATCGCGGCCCACTCGGGGCCCAGCACCGTTCCGGCGTCATCCCAGCGGTTGACCCAGGCCGGCACGTCGACGCCGCCCAGCGCGTGCATGGCCTGCGGATAAAACATCACCATCAATATCCGCACCGCGCCGGGATTGTAGGTAATCATCGGCCGCGTCTGCGGGCCGACGAACACGGCGCGGATTTCCGTCTTCGGCATGCCCGGCGGCTCGACCACTTCGGCCTCGCCTTCGATGAACCAGGTGATCGAACAATGCGGCGTGGCCGGGAAGTGATTGAAGCGGTCGGCCGGATCGGTCAGCGGCGCTTCCACCGTGCTGCGCGTGATGTAGGCGCGCACGCAGGAGGCCAGCGCAAACGGCGGCACGATCAAACGCGTCAGGGATGGTTCGGTGTCGGACATTTGCAAAGTTTATACCAAAGCTGTCGCAAACGTTCAATACGCGGCCACGGCGGCGCGGCATAGTGGAGCCATCATAACGAGAGGAAGCAGACATGGAGAACACGATCACCGCCCCCGCCGCCGCCCGCCTGCGCACCGTGGACAGCCTGCCGGGTCCGCGCCCATGGCCGCTGCTGGGCAACCTGCCGAACATGGATCTGCGGCACATCCACCAGAGCGTGGAAGAGTGGAGCAAGCGCTTTGGTCCCGTGTTCAAGATCAGCATCGGCAAGACGACGACGGTGGTGCTGGCCGGGCATGACCTGGTCAACGCCGCGCTGCGCGACCGTCCCGACGGCTTCCGCCGCCCGTCCATCACGGCCCAGGTATCGAATGAAATGGGCGGCCGTCCCGGCGTGTTCCTGGCCGAGGGCGCGGCCTGGCGCAACCAGCGCCGCATGGTGATGACCGCGCTGGCGCCGCATGCGGTGAAGGCCTACTTCCCTTCGCTGGTGGCGGTCGGCCTGCGGCTGCGGAAACGCTGGCGCCAGGCGGCGCGCGACGGCAGCGCCATCGACCTGACCGAAGACCTGAAACGCTTCAGCGTCGACGTGATCGCCGGCCTGGCGTTCGGCTCCGAGGTCAACACCATCGACGGCGGCGAGGACGTGATCCAGCGCCATATGGACACCATCCTGCCGGAGGTGTCGCGCCGCTCGTTTTCGCTGTTCCCTTACTGGCGCTACGTCAAGCTGCCGCGCGACCATCATCTGGACAACTGCGTGCGAGAGCTCGATAAGGCGGTCGATGAGCTGATCGCCACCGCGCGCGTCCGCCTGGCCGCCGAGCCGCAGCGGCGCGAGCATCCCGCCAACCTGCTGGAGGCGATGATCTGCGCCGCCGACGAAGGCGACAGCGGCCTCGATGACGTCGCCGTCGCGGGCAACGTCACCACGATGCTGCTGGCCGGCGAGGACACCACCAGCAACACGCTGGCATGGATGCTCTACCTGCTGCAGCAGAATCCGGCCGCGATGCGCAAGGCGCGTGAAGAGGTGCTGCGCGTCGCGCCCGATCCGGCGGCGTTCAACATCGAACAGATGGACGCGCTGGACTATCTGGACGCCTGCGCCCAGGAAGCGATGCGCCTGAAACCGGTGGCGCCCTTCCTGCCGCTGGAGGCGTTGCGCGACAGCGTGGTCGGCGACGTGCAGATTCCCAAGGGCGGCCTGGTGTGGTGCGTGATGCGCCATGACAGCGTCAGCGACAGCCACGTCCCGCAGGCCGGCCAGTTCGATCCGGAACGCTGGCTGAAAAAAGGCGATGGCGCGATGGACAAGCATGTGTCGATGCCCTTCGGCGCCGGCGTGCGCACCTGCCCGGGGCGCTACCTGGCGCTGCTGGAGATCAAGCTGGCCAGCGCCATGGTGCTCAGCAGCTTCGACATCGCCTCGTTGGACACGGTGGACGGCGCGGAACCTGAAGAGCTGATGGCCTTCACCATGTCGCCGGTGGGCCTGCGCATGCGGCTGCGCGACCGCGTCAAGTAAGCCCTATGCTGCACAAGCTCCATCGCGCAGGCGCCTGTGTACTCGGCGCTTTTTTGACGCTACATCTGTTCAACCACTTGCTGGCGATCGGCAGCGTGGAGGCCCACATCCATTTCATGGAGGCGTTCCGCGCGGTGTATCGCAACCGGGTGGTTGAGATCATCCTGCTGTTGTGTGTGGCGAGCCAGGTCGCCAGCGGCCTGGCCTTCGTCCGCCGCCGCTGGCGCGACCGGCATCAGGGACTCGACCTGCTGCAACTCGGCTCGGGGCTGTACCTGGCGTTCTTCCTGCTGGTGCATGTGGGAGCGGTGCTGGCCGGGCGCATGAAGTTCGGGCTCGATACGAACTTCTACTATGCCGCCGCCGGCATGCATGTGCTGCCGTATCGTTACTTCTTCATGCCCTACTACTTCTTCGCCGTGCTGGCGATCGCAGTCCATCTGGCCCGGGCGCTGCACTGGCTGGCGCATGATGGCCTGGGCACTGGGGCGATGCGCAGCGCCACGACGCTGCTGATGGCCTCCGGCTTCATCGCTGCCACGCTGATCGTCGCGGCCTTGTCCGGCGCGCTGTATGTCGTGACAGTGCCGGCGAAATACCTCGCCACATTTGTGTCGGGCGGCTGAGCGTATATACTTCTGCGCTGAACACCCAGTCACCAATGAAAGAAGTATATGAAGATGCTGTCTCGCGTTGACGCGAACGTCGCTGCCGAAATCGATCGGCAGTTTCCGCAATTGAAGCAAATCCGCGAGCTGGAATCGAATGGCGGCATGGAGCGCCTGGCGATTTCCGTGTTCGACCACTGGCTGGACGACGAGAGCGAGTGGGATCTGCTGGACTGCTTCGAGGGCGAGGAGCGCGTACGCCGCAACAAGAAGTTCGAGCAGCACTGGGCGGCCCTGTTCGACCTGACGCCGGTCTACACGCTGCGCTACCGCGGCCGCTGGCCGGCCAAGGCCAAGCTGGTGCTGAAGCGCTACACCGACCGCGAAGGCTTCCTGCGCCAGTCGCGCTTTAACGACTACGGCGTGCCGTCGCAGTTCATCATCCTGCCGGAACTGGGCTGCATCTACGCGGCGGGCTGGGATGACACCAACATCCTCTACTTCAGCAACAAGGAAAAAGCGGCGCCGATCCTGGAACTCGCGGCCAAGGCGGGCCTGTTCTGCCTGAATCCCAACCGTTGATTGCCCCGAGGCTGTGCAACATCAAGGCACACGCCTCGCTTGACGTTATATGTATAGGATATGCATAATCCATATACAGATGTCGAATTCGACCCGGTCAAGGCAAGCAAAGGCGAAGCGGAGCAATACGATGCGTAAAGAATACGATTTCAGCAAGGGAAAACGCGGTGCCGTCATCGCAGCGACGGGTAAAACCCGCATTACCATCATGCTTGACGACGATGTGATACAACATTTTCGCAATCAGGCAGAAGCGCAGGGAACTGGCTATCAAACGATGATCAACACCGCACTCCGAGCTGCAATGAATACGCCGACCGATCGCAACAAGCCTCTCACGGCAGCATCACTCAGAAAAGTTATCAGAGAAGAGCTTTCCCTGCTCGACATTGACAATCAAAAAAAAACGGCGCCTTAGGCGCCGTTTTTTTATCTGCTTAACGCAAACCGCTAGCCGCCTTCGCCAGGTCGGTGATGCGATCCCAATCGCCGGCGGCGATGGCGTCTTTCGGCGTCAGCCACGAGCCGCCTACGCAGGCGACGTTCTTCAGCGCCAGGAACTGCGACGCGGTCTCTTGCGAGATGCCGCCGGTCGGGCAGAACATCACGTCCGGCAGCGGACCGCCGATCGCGTTCAGCATGCCGATGCCGCCCGCCGGCACCGCCGGGAACAGCTTCAACTGGCGGAAGCCCTGCTCGCGCGCAGCCATCACTTCCGACGGCGTCATCACGCCCGGCAGCAGCGGCAGGCCGCTGCTCTTGGCGGCGGCGATCAGCGCCGCAGTCAAGCCCGGCGACACGCCGAACACCGCGCCCGCATCGCGCGCGGCGGCGAATTCCTCCGGCTGCGTCAAGGTGCCGACGCCGACAATGGCGCCTTCCACCGCCGACATGGCCTTGATCGCGCCCAGGCCGTGCTTGGTGCGCAGCGTCACTTCCAGCACGCGGATGCCGCCGGCCACCAGCGCGCGCGCCAGCGGTACCGCATGTTCAGGTTCGTCAATCGCGATCACGGGGATCACGGCCGAGGTACGCATAATGTCGAGCAGAGTCATGGTCATGATTTACGCATCTTTCTTCATCGAGTAATCTTCATCGGAACCAGGCATGGTGTTGCCGACCGGGTCTTTGTCATGCAGGCCCACCGTGGTGGGGATCGGCGACGGCAGCCCGAAAGTGGTCGCGCCCTTCTCCGCTTCGCACACGCTGTTGCGGAACATGGCGAACAGCTCGCGGCCCATGCCGACGCCGTTCGGCGTCAGGTCGGCGGTGGCCAGCGAGCGCGAATGCCACACGCTCGATTCGACCAGCGCTTCCAGCGTGCCGCTCTTGGCGCAAACGCGGATGATGTCGCCGTCGCGCACCAGACCCAGCGGACCGCCGGCCAGGATTTCCGGCGACACGTGGATCGCCGCCGGCACCTTGCCCGACGCGCCCGACATGCGGCCGTCCGTCACCAGCGCCACGTGGCGGCCGGCGTCCTGCAGGTTGGCCAGCGCCGGGGTCAGCGCGTGCAGTTCCGGCATGCCGTTGGCGCGCGGGCCCTGGAAGCGCAGCACGGCGACGAAGTCGCGGTCCAGCGTACCGGCCTTGTAGGCGTCCATGAAATCTTCCTGCGAGTTGAACACCAGCGCCGGCGCTTCCACCGTCTGGTGCTCGGGCTTGACGGCCGAAACCTTCATCACGGCGCGACCCAGGTTGCCCTGTACCAGCACGGTGCCGCCGTCCGGCGAGAACGGCGCGCTGATCTTGCGCAGCACCGCTTCGTCACCCGACTCGGTCGGCGAATCCTTCCAGACCACGCCCTTGCCACCTTCGCCCAGGAACGGCTCGGCGCAATGCGCGCGCAGGCCCTTGCCCAGGATGGTGGTGACGTCGTCGTGCAGCAGGCCGCCATCCAGCAGTTCGCGGATGACGAAGCCGGTGCCGCCCGCCGCGTGGAAGTGGTTCACGTCGGCGTTGCCGTTCGGGTAGATGCGCGTCAGCAGCGGCACCACCTTCGACAGCTCGTCGAAGTCGTTCCAGTCGATGACGATGCCGGCCGCCTTGGCGATGGCCACCAGGTGCAGCGTGTGGTTGGTCGAACCGCCGGTGGTCAGCAGCGCGACGATGGCGTTGACGATGGACTTCTCATCGACCACGTGGCCGACCGGCAGGTATTCCTTCGATTGCGCGGTGATGACGGCGGCGCGCTGGGCGGCAGCCTTGGTCAGTTCGTCGCGCAGCGGCGTGTTCGGGGTGATGAAGGCGGCGCCCGGCAGGTGCAGGCCCATCACTTCCATCAGCATCTGGTTGCTGTTGGCGGTGCCGTAGAAGGTGCAGGTGCCGGCGCTGTGGTAGGACTGCGATTCGCCTTCCAACAGCTCGGCGCGGCCGACTTTGCCCTGCGCGTACAGCTGGCGGATCTTGGCTTTCTCGGAGTTGGACAGGCCGGTGGTCATCGGGCCGGCCGGCACGAACACCGCCGGCAGGTGGCCGAAGTGCAGCGCGCCGATCAGCAGGCCCGGGACGATCTTGTCGCACACGCCCAGGTAGACGGCGGCGTCGAACATATTGTGCGACAGCGCGATGGCGGTCGACATGGCGATGGCGTCGCGCGAGAACAGCGACAGCTCCATGCCCGGCTGGCCTTGCGTGACGCCGTCGCACATGGCGGGCGTGCCGCCGGCGAACTGGGCGACCGCGCCGACCTCGCGCACCGCGTCCTTGATCAGCGCCGGATAGCCTTCGAACGGCTGGTGGGCCGACAGCATGTCGTTGTAGGCCGAGACGATCGCCACCGATGGCTTCTTGAGTTCCTTCAGCGACAGCTTGTCGTTGGCGGGGAAAGCGGCAAAGCCGTGGGCCAGGTTGGTGCAGGCCAGCGCGCCGCGCTGGACGCCCTTGACGCGGGCGGCCTCAAGATGGGCCAGATACGCGCCGCGCGACGGCTTGCTGCGCTGGATGATGCGTGCGGTGACGGTTTCTAGGACTGGATGCAACGCCATGATCGTTCCTTATGAATGAATTCCGTGAAATTTTACTACAAAATTTCGAATTCAGCCTACTTTTATTATCCCGCCCGCGTCCGGGGTTGTTGGCCACCCGCCCTGCGCAGCCCGGAAAGCAGAGTTTTAACGGAACCGTAGTGAATTTACCTCTTTTTCATGTATCATTCACGCATCCCCTCCCTCAGACTAACGACGCCCAATGATTATGCGCCAGCCAGCACTGACCTCCACTTCCAGCTTCCTCGCCCTCGAATCCCACGCCGCCGATGCAAAAGACTGGCAACTGCGCCAGCTGTTCGCCGCCGACGCGCAGCGCTTCCCCAAACTGACGGTGGACGCGGCCGGCCTGTTCCTTGATTATTCGAAGAACCGCCTGGACGCCGACACCATCGGCCTGCTGCTGGACCTGGCCCGCGAACGCGGCGTGGAGCGCCAGCGCGACGCCATGCTGGGCGGCGAAAAGATCAATCTTACCGAACATCGCGCAGTGCTGCACACGGCGCTGCGTATGCCGCGCGGCAAGGCGCTGAGCGTCGACGGCCAGGACATCGCCCACGACGTGCACGCGGTGCTGGACCATATCAAGGACTTCACCGACCGCGTGCGCAGCGGCGCCTGGCTGGGCTACACCGGCAAGCCGATCACCGACGTCGTCAACATCGGCATCGGCGGCTCCGACCTGGGGCCGAAGATGGCCGTGCTGGCGCTGCGCTCTTACGCCCACCCTCGCCTGAAGATGCACTTCGTCTCCAACGTCGACGGCCATGACATGGACGCCGCGCTGGCGCAAGTCAATCCGGAGACCACGCTGTTCATCGTCGCCTCCAAGACCTTCGTCACCGCCGAGACCATGCTCAACGCCGGCACCGCCCGCACCTGGTTCCTGCAAACGGCCAAGGAAGAAGACCTGGCGCGCCACTTCGTCGCCGTCTCCACCAACACCGCGGCAGTGCAGGCCTTCGGCATCGATCCGGCCAATATGTTCCCGTTCTGGGACTGGGTCGGCGGCCGTTATTCGGTATGGTCGGCGATCGGCCTGGCGGTGGCGCTGGCGGTGGGCTTCGGCTACTTCAGGGCCTTCCTGGACGGCGCGCATGCGATGGACGAACACTTCCGCACCGCGCCGCTGGAGCAAAACATGCCGGTGCTGCTGGCGATGATCGGTTTCTGGAACCGCCAGTTCCTGAACGCCGGCTCGCTGTCGATCGCGCCGTATCACCAAGACCTGAGCCGCTTCCCGGCCTACCTGCAACAGCTGGACATGGAGAGCAACGGCAAGCGCGTCACGCGCGCCGGCGCCGAAGTCGACACGCCGACCTGCCCGGTGGTGTGGGGCGAATGCGGCACCAATGCGCAGCACGCTTACTTCCAGCTGCTGCACCAGGGCACCGACGTCACGCCGATCGACTTCATCGCCGCGCTGCGCGCCACGCACGACCTCGCGGGACACCACGATTCGCTGCTGGCCAACTGCTTCGCGCAATCGGAAGCCTTCATGACCGGCAAGACCGCCGCCGAAGTGCGCGCCGACCTGACCGCGCAGAAGCTGAGCGAAGCCGAGATCGGCGAACTGGTGCCGCACAAGACCTTCCCCGGCAACCGTCCGTCCAACACCATCCTGATGGACCAGCTGACGCCGTCCACGCTGGGCGCGCTGATCGCGCTGTACGAGCACAAGACCTTTGTGCAGGGCGTGATCTGGGACGTCAACAGCTTCGACCAATGGGGCGTGGAGCTGGGCAAGGTCCTGGCCAAGAACATCCACGCGGAGCTGACCGGCGACATCCAGCCGGAACGCCACGACAGTTCCACCAATGGCCTGATCATCATGGCCAAAGCCGCACAGCACATCTAAGACCATGAGAACACCACACATCGAAGTAGCCTGCGACGCCGTCATGCAAACCGGCGAGTGCCCGCTGTGGCACGCGCAGGAGCAGGCGCTGTACTGGGTCGACATCCCCGCCTTCACCGTACACCGCCTCGATCCGGCCAGCGGCGCGCACCGTTCGTGGAAGCTCTCCAGCGAACCGGCCACGCTGGCCGTCAGCGACCAGGGCGGCCTGGTGGTCGCCATGCGCAGCGGCTTCGCCCACCTGGACACCGGCAGCGATGAAGTGCGCCTGACCGAAATCGCCGCCGCGCCCTACGACACCGCCATCACCCGCTTCAACGACGGCCACGTGGACGGCGCCGGACGCTTCTGGGTCGGCACCATCTACGAGCCGCGCGACAAGCCGGCCGCCGAGATGTTCGTGCTCGAAAAAGGCGCGATCCGCAAGGCCTGGTCGGGCGGCATGACCAACTCCAACGGCCTCGGTTTCAGCCCGGACTACACGGCCATGTACCACGCCGACACCAGCGCCCACCGCGTCACGAAGCTGGACTTCGACGTCGCCACCGGACTCGCTTCCAACCAGCGCCTGCTGCACCAGTTCTCGATGGACAAGGAGCACAACTACGGCGGCCGTCCCGACGGCGCCGCCGTCGACAGCGAAGGCAATTACTGGGTGGCGATGTTCGAAGGCGCGCGCCTGGCCAAGCTGTCGCCGTCCGGCGAATTGATCGGCGAGATCGCGCTGCCGGTGCGCTGCCCGACCATGATGGCCTTCGGCGGCGCCGACCTGCGCACGCTGTACGTCACCAGCGCCGGCGCCCGCCCCGCGCCCGAACTGGAACAGTATCCGCTCAGCGGCAAGCTGCTGGCGATCAGCGTCGATGTGGCCGGCCGCACGGAGCCTGCGTATATCGAATAAACTATATGCTGCAACCGCAGCATTTGTAGTAAATTTTCTTGCAAAACGATAATTTGCGTAGTAAATTTACGGTCACGACTGGACATCCCTCTTTCAGCACTCTACATACTGCGAATAATTATGGCTCTTACCGATTTTGACCTGGTTCTGTTTGGCGGCAGCGGCGATCTGGCGATGCGCAAATTGCTGCCCGCGATGTACGCCCGCGACGTGGCCAACGACTTGCCGGCCACCGCCCGCATCATCTGCGTCGGCCGCGCCGACGCCAGCCAGCAAGACTTCCTCAACACGGTAGAGACCACGTCCAAACCGCACATCAAGTCGCCGGCCGTCACGCCGGCCGCCTGGGCCAAGTTCACCGCCCGCATCGTCTACGTCTCGCTCAACGCCACCGACTCCGACAGCTACAAGACGCTGGTCGAGGCGCTGCGCAAGGACGACGCCATCACCAAGGTCTACTACCTGGCGACGCCGCCGGCGATCTTCTCGCAGATCTGCGAGAACCTGAAGGCCAACGGCCTGGTCACGGCCAATTCGCGCGTGGTGCTGGAAAAACCGCTGGGCCGCGACCTGGCCTCGGCCAAGCAGATCAACGCCGAAGTGGGCAAGGTCTTCGAGGAATCGCAGATCTACCGTATCGACCACTACCTGGGCAAGGAGACCGTGCAGAATCTGCTGGCCCTGCGCTTCGGTAACATCCTGTTCGAGCCGCTGTGGCGCCGCGAGTGGATCTCCGACGTGCAGATCACCATCGCCGAGAAGCTGGGCGTGGGCAACCGCATGGGTTACTACGACACCTCGGGCGCGCTGCGCGACATGCTGCAAAACCACCTGCTGCAACTGCTGTGCATCGTCGCCATGGAACCGCCGACCTCGATCGCGCCGGACGCCGTGCGCGATGCGAAATTGCAGGTGCTGCGTTCGCTGAAAAAATTCACCCCGACCACGCTGGCGCAGAACATCGTGCGCGGCCAGTACCGCGCCGGCCACGTCGACGGCAAGGCCGTGCCGAGCTATCGCGACGAACCGGATGCGCCGGAACATTCGCGCACCGAGACCTTCGTGGCGATGAAGGCGGAGATCGACACCTGGCGCTGGGCCGGCGTGCCGTTCTACCTGCGCACCGGCAAGCGCATGGCCGACGGCCTGGCCGAGATCGTCGTGCGCTTCAAGCAGATCCCGCATTCGATCTTCGCGCAGCCGACCAACAGCTTCCAGCCCAACTCGCTGGTCATTCGTTTGCAGCCGGACGAAGGCCTGCGCATGAACCTGATGGCGAAAACGCCGGGCGACGGCATGCGCCTGAAGCAGGCCGAGTTGGAACTGGACTTCCGCGAATCGTTCAAATCGCCGCGCATGGACGCCTACGAGCGCCTGCTGCTCGACGTGCTGCGCGGCCAGCTGACGCTGTTCATGCGCGGCGACGAGCTGGAAGCGGCGTGGGAATGGGTCGAGCCCATCCTGAACAACTGGGAAGCCGACGACAGCTTCCCGATTCCCTACGCCTCCGGCACGTGGGGCCCTGCCGCCGCGTCGGCACTGATCGGCCGCGATGGCCTGCAGTGGCGCGAAGAAGCCTTGCCTGAGGATTAAATGCTTTTAGACTCCATCCGCACCCAGCTCGACTCGCTCTCCAAATCGGAGCGCAAGGTCGCGCTGGCCGTGCTCGATCATCCGGGCCAGACGGTCAGCCAGAACATCACGGCGCTCGCCAAGAGCGCGCAGGTGTCCGAGCCGACCGTGGTGCGCTTTTGCCGCACGCTGGGCTACGACGGCTGGCATGAGTTCAAGCTCAAGCTGGCGCAGGGCCTGGCGCTGGCCCTGCCCGGCCTGAACGAGCAGCCGACCCAGGACGACCTGGCCGCAGACCTGGTCAACAAGATCTGCAGCCGTTCGATCAACACCCTGCTGGACCTGCGCAACAACCTCGACCCGGAAGCGATCCAGAAGGCGCTGGACATCCTGTCCAAGGCCAACAAGATCGAGTTCTACGGCCAGGGCACATCGGGCATCGTGGCGGCGGACGCGCAGCACAAGTTCTTCCGTTCCGGCGTGCCGACGGTGGCCTACGCCGACCCGCACATCCACAGCATCGCCGCCGCCCTGCTGCGCACCGGCGACGCCGTGGTGGCGATTTCGCAGCGCGGCAACAGCCCGTCGCTGGTGCGCTCGATCAAGCTGGCGCGCCGTGGCGGCGCCGACGTCATCGTGCTGGCGCCATCCGGCACGCCGCTGGCCGACCTGGCGACGGTGCTGATCCCGATCGACCTGATCTTCAACATCGATCCCTACACGCCGATCTCGGCGCGCCTGGCCTACCTGGTGGTGATCGACGTGCTGGCGGTCGGCCTGGCGCTGCAACGCGGCCCCGAGTTCCGCAAGAAAATGCAGAACGCCCAGAAGGCGCTGCAGGAGTTCGACCTGCAGTTCGATTCCTTCATCGGCTGACCAAGCCGGCCAACAAAGCTTCTTGACGTCTTGCGACACGTGTCACATAATGCGTGACATCTGTCGCACAAAGGCGCCGCATGGCCATTTCCACCCTCCTGCTCTTCCGTTTTCTGCTCGCCAGCCTGGGCTGCATGGCCGCCGGCCTGGTGGTGTGGGCGTTGACGGCCGCTTGCCGCCGCTGCCTGCCCCAGGTCGCCGTGCAGCGCTCCACCTGGCTGCTGGGCCAGATGACCATCATCGCGACCTTCCTGGTCATCCTGCTGCCGCACAGCGAGCGGCTGCGCCTGCTTCCAGCGATAGAACTGCCCGAGACCATGCTGGCCGCCGCTGCCGCGCCGGACCATGCCGCCACGCCTGCGCCGGCAGCCGCCGTGGCCGATAGCGGCGATGCGCCAACCGACTACCGCGCCTGGCTGACCGGCGGCGCGCAAGCCTGGCTGTCGCTCTACTTGCTGGGGCTGGCCTACACCACGGGCCGCGTGCTGCAGGCGCACCGCACGCTGAACGGCCTGGCCGCCACCGGCGAGCGCCTGATCCTGGCGGGCCGGCATCCGGGCCTGGACGCCGCCGCAACGCGGCCGCCATCGCTCACCGTCATCGAAGTCGATGCGCCGATCTCGCCGATGCTGTTCGGCTGGTTCCGCCCGCGCCTGCTGCTGCCGCGCCACCTGCGCAGCTTCGACCCCGGGCAGCAGCAGATGATCGTCGAACACGAACTCACGCATCTGCGCCGTCACGACTTGCAATGGATGAGCGCCGGCATCGTGCTGCAAACGCTGCTGTGGTTCAATCCTTTCATGCGTCTGCTGCGCGACAACCTGGCATGGGCGCAGGAGCTCGGCTGCGACCGCGATGTGCTGCGCCATCGTCCGTCGGCGCAGCGCAAGGCGTATGCGGCCGCGCTGGTGGCGCAACTGCGCCTGCAGCCGCATCCGGCCACGCATCCGGCCACGCATCCGGCCACGCATCTGGCCAATACCGCGCTGGCATTCGGCGGCGTCTGCGCCCGCACGGTGGCCGCGCGCATCAGCCTGATCCGCGAACCGGGCGCCACGCCGCGCGGACCGTGGGCGCGCGCCGCCACCATCACCGGCCTGGCGGGCGTCTTCGCCACCAGCCTGGCATTCCAGCCCGCGCTGGCCGACCGCGCCGCGACGCCGGCGCACGCGGCAACGCCGGCCACCTTCAGCTGCACCGAAATGGTCGATGCCGCCAGCGGCAAGCGGCTGGTCCACGACGGTCTTTGCGACGAGCGGGTCACGCCGGCATCCACCTTCAACATCGCCGTCAGCCTGATGGGCTATGACAGCGGCATACTGCGCGACGCCCACGCCCCCAGCCTGCCGTTCAAGCCCGGCTATATCGACTGGAACCCCGACTGGCGCGCCACGACCGACCCGACCAGCTGGATACGCAATTCCACCGTGTGGTACGCGCAGCAGGTGACGGCCGGTCTCGGCGCGCGCCGCTTCCAGCACTATGTGAACAGCTTCGGCTACGGCAACCGGGATGTCTCCGGCGACGCCGGCAAGGACAACGGCCTGGCCATGGCCTGGATCGAATCCAGCCTGAAGATATCGGCGACCGAGCAGACCGCCTTCCTGCGCAAGATCGTCAACCGGCAGTTGCCGCTGTCGGCCCACGCCTACGACATGACCGCCCGCCTCACCGCACTGGGCACCTTGCCGAACGGCTGGCAGCTCCACGGCAAGACCGGCACCGCCTCGCCGGTGCTGGCCGACGGCAGCGACGACCCGCGGCACAGCTACGGCTGGTTTGTCGGCTGGGCCGCCAAGGATGGGCGCACCGTGGTGTTTTCCCGCCTGGTACTGGCCGACAAACAGGCCGGCTCCGCCGCCGGCCCCAGAACCAGGGACGCGTTCCTGCGCGATCTGCCGGCGCAACTGGACGCCCTGTAGATCCGCCTCAACCCACCGAAGGAAGCCTATGAATTTTCGCCACATCATGATGGGGGCGCTGTGCGGCGTCGTCTCGATTTCCGCCGCGCGCGGCGCCGAAGTGTGCACGGCGCTGGCCGACAGCGGCGGTGTGCCGCTGTTCCAGCGCGGCGATTGCCAGCGCCAGGTGACGCCGGCGTCGACGTTTAAAATCGCCATCAGCCTGATGGGCTACGACTCGGGCTTCCTGCACAGCGAGCACGCGCCCACGCTGCCGTTCCGCGCAGGCTATGTCGACTGGCGCCCCAGCTGGCGCCAGCCCGCCGATCCCGCCCGCTGGATGAGCGAATCGGTGGTATGGTATTCGCAGCAGGTCACGCGCTCGCTCGGTACTCGGCGCTTCGCCGACTACACCCGCCGATTCGGATACGGCAACGCCGACGTCTCGGGCGACGCCGGACACGACGGCCTGACGCTGTCGTGGATAGGCTCGTCGCTGAAGATCTCGCCGCTGCAACAGCTGGCGTTCCTGAACCGGCTGGTCAACCGCCAATTGGCCGTCAGCCCCCGCGCCTACGACATGACCGGGCGCCTGACCGCGGTCGACAAGGAACTGGCCGGCTGGCGCCTGCACGGCAAGACCGGCGCCGCCGACGGCTACGGCTGGTACGTCGGCTGGGCGTCGCGCGGCGCGCGCACCGTCGTCTTCGCGCACCTGCTGCAAAAGGACAGCACGCAGCCGCAAGACGTGCCGGCCGGCGTGCTGGCGCGCGAGGCGCTGCTCGCGGAACTGCCACGGCTGCTGGCACAAGCGAGTGTGGGCTGGCGAACAGCGGGGGAACAATAGTTCTTCTACAATCCCTTCCGGTACGCTACAGTGCGGCTTGTACGCCGCACGCGCAATATTGCGCTTTTTGCAACTGCAACATTTGCGGCCGCATACAGCCCCGTGAGAGTGGACATGACGACCTTGACTTCCAGCACCGCCCATAGCACGCCGCGCATTCCCCTGCTGCGCACCGGCGTGGACGGTTTCGACCATATTCTGGGCGGCGGCTTTCCCGCCCACAGCCTGTACCTGATCCAGGGCCTGGCCGGCAGCGGCAAGACCACGCTGGCCTGCCAGATCGGTTTCCAGCACGCGATCGAGGGCAAGAAAGTCCTGATCCTGACCCTGATCGCCGAGACCCACGGCAAAATGCTCAACCACCTGAGCAGTTTCTCCTTCTTCGACGAGAAACTGGTCGGCGACCGCATCGTCTTCCTCGGCGCCTACAGCGAGCTGCTCAAGGGCGGCCTGCGCCAGCTGCTCAAGTCCATCGCCGACACGCTGGCCGAGCAACGCCCCGACATCATGATCATCGACGGCTTCCGCACCGTGCGCGACGCCAAGCCGTCCGACGTCGCGCTGTCCGAATTCATGCTGTCGCTGAACTCGCTGGTGTCGACCATGGAATGCACCACCTTCCTGCTGTCGCCCACCGAGGGCAACGTGGCCGATTCGGAAAACACCCTGGTCGACGGCTTGATCGAACTGAGCCAGTACGAACAGGGCCTGCAACTGGTGCGCGAAATCAAGGTCTTCAAGCTGCGCGGCAGCAAGCACCTGCTGGGACGCCACGTGTTCGAGGTCGGCGAGCATGGCGTGGCCATCTATCCGCGGCTGGAGGCGGTCAGCTCGCTGTCCGGGGCGGCGCCGTCGGCGTCGCGCCAGCGGCTGGGCTTTGGCATCGAAGGCTGGGACCGGCTGACCAACGGCGGCGTCGCCAAGGGCTCGACCACGGCGCTGCTGGGCAATCCGGGCGTCGGCAAGACCTTGATGGGTTTGCATTTCATTTACGACGGCCTGCAGCGCGGCGAGAATTGCCTGATCGTCGGCTTCTACGAGTCGCCGCAGCGGCTGATCGAGAAAGCCGGCAGCGTCGGCATCCATCTCAAACCGTATTACGACAGCGGCGCGCTGCAGCTGATCTGGCACCCGCCGCTCGAAGTGCTGGTCGACAGCCTGGCGCAGCAGGTGCTGCGCCAGGTCGAGCAACGGAGCGTGTCCCGGCTGCTGGTCGACGGCCTGGACGGCCTGCGCGAGATCGTGCTGCACGAGGGCCGTTCGCGCTCCTTCCTGGCGGCCTTCGTCAACGAACTGCGCTGCCGCAACGTGACCACCTTCTTCACGCAGGAACTGCCCTACTTCGGCCAGGGCTTGCCGCACGGAGAGATCTCGGCGTCGATGCTGTTCGAGAACATCATCCTGCTGCGCTACGTCGATGTGAACGGCGTCAACCGGCGCCAGATCGGCGTGCTCAAGCTGCGCGAAAACAGCTACGACGCGGCCAACCATATCCTGCTCATCACCGACCAGGGCATGAGCATCGAAGGCGCCGTCGGCGGCGCCGTTAGCCCCGGTCCGACGCTGTAGGCCGGCATGATGAGCGACACCTCCGCAATCATGGACGCCAACCCGGACGGCAAGCTGATCCTGGTGGTCGACGACGAGTTCGACGTGCTGTCGGCGTACACCATGCTGTTCGAGTATCACGGCTATCGCGTCCGCACCGCCGCCAACGGCGAATTGGCGCTGGCGGCCGCCGCGGCCGAGCGGCCGGACATCGTGGTGTCCGACTACATGATGCCGGTGATGGACGGCGCCGCGCTGTGCCTGCGCTGGCGCGCCGATCCGGCGCTGCGCGCCATCCCCTTCATCCTGGCCAGCGCCGGTATTCCGCGCAAGGATGTCGAGCTGCCCTACGATACTTTCTTCAAGAAGCCGATCCGCTTCGAAGTGCTGCTGGCGGAGATCGAGCGCCTGATCGCCGGACGGCCGCCCGGGCCCGGCATTGCCGAATCGGCAAACTGAGCTTTATTGCGTGTCTATATGGAGACTATTGGATTTCGCTTTCTTTAACAATTCTTCACGGTTGAGTACAATAAGACAACCCATCCCCCCTCAACTGATTGGCAGCGCACATGAACCAGCTCGAACAGCTCAAGAAATTCACCACCGTAGTGGCCGACACCGGCGATTTCCAGTCCATCCAGGCCTACACCCCGCGCGACGCCACCACCAATCCTTCGCTGATCCTCAAGGCGGTGCAAAAGGACGAGTACAAGCCGCTGCTGGAAAAGGCCGTCCGCGACAACCTCGACAACTCGATCGCCGACACCATCGACCATCTGCTGATCGCCTTCGGCAAGCAGATCCTGCGCATCATCCCGGGCCGCGTGTCGACCGAGATCGACGCCCGCCTGTCGTTCGACGTCGAGGGCTCGGTGGCCAAGGGCCGCGAGCTGATCAAGCTGTACGAGCAGGCCGGCATCGAGCGCGAGCGCGTGCTGATCAAGATGGCCGCCACCTGGGAAGGTATCCGCGCCGCCGAGATCCTGGAAAAAGAAGGCATCCACTGCAATATGACGCTGCTGTTCTCGCTGGGCCAGGCCATCGCCTGCGCCGAAGCGGGCGCGCAGCTGATCTCGCCGTTCGTCGGCCGCATCTACGACTGGTACAAGAAATCGACCGGCATCGACTACGTCGGCGCCGAAGACCCGGGCGTGCAATCGGTGCGCCGCATCTACAACTACTACCGCAAGTTCGGCTACAAGACCGAGGTGATGGGCGCGAGCTTCCGCAACACCGGCCAGATCCTGGAACTGGCCGGCTGCGACCTGCTGACCATCAGCCCGGACCTGCTGCAAAAGCTGGCCGACTCCAACGCGCCGGTCGAGCGCAAGCTGAGCGCGGAGAGCGTGCCGGGCGCCGGCATCATCAAGCTGTCGCAGGATGAGAAGACCTTCCGCTTCCAGCTCAACGAAGACCAGATGGCGTCGGAAAAGCTGGGCGAAGGCATACGCGCCTTCTGCGCCGACTCCGGCAAACTGAAGCAAATCATCTCCGGCATGCGCTGATACGGCGCAGTGCGGAACACCAGGCGGGGACGCGGCGCAGGCCGCGTCCCCGCTTTTTTTCGCCTTTGACCTATACAAAACGTTACATTACTGGCTGTATTACAATGTTGCGACCTTAGCCAGCGCCCCAGCATGGCTGACCAAGCTCGATACATACCTCCTTTCACGAGACCCATCCATGAGATCAGTCCCTCGTAATACCGCCGTCGCCTCCGCCGTTTTCGCCTTATCCCTGTTGGCCGCCTGCGGCGACAAAGCCGCGGCGCCCGCCGCTCCGCCCCCCGCCACCGTCGCCGTCGTCACCGTCGCTCCCGCCGCCCTCACGCTGAGCACCGAACTGCCGGGCCGCACGGAAGCGTCGCGCATTGCGCAGGTACGCGCGCGGACCGCCGGCATCGTGCTGCAGCGGGTGTTCAAGGAAGGCGGCGACGTCAAGGCGGGCGAGGTGCTGTTCCGCATCGATCCGGCCCAGTTCCAGGCGTCCTACGACAGCGCCCAGGCGGCCGTCGCCAAGGCCGAGGCCAACGTGGCCCAGGCCGAGTTAAAGGTAAAACGATATAAACCGTTGTTGGCCGCGCAGGCAGTCAGCCAGCAGGAATACGACGATGCCGTCACCGCGCAGAAGCAGGCCGCCGCCGACCTGGCCACGTCCAAGGCCGCGCGCACCAACGCCGGCCTGACGCTGGGCTACGCCACCGTGACCTCGCCGATCTCCGGCCGCATCGGCCGCGCGCTGGTGACGGAAGGCGCGCTGGTCGGCCAGGGCGAAGCGACGCCGATGGCCACTGTGCAGACGCTGGACCCGATCTACGTCACCATCACCCAATCGTCGACCGAGCTGCTGAAGCTGCAGCGCGCGCTGGCCGAGGGCAAGCTCAAAGGCGCCGGCAAGAACGAGGCGCGCGTGACGCTGGTGACGGAAGACGGCCAGGCCTACCCGCAAGCCGGCCGCCTGCTGTTCTCCGACGTGTCGGTGGACGAGAGCACCGGCGCGGTGGCGATGCGCGCCGAATTCCCCAACCCCAACCGCACCCTGCTGCCCGGCATGTATGTGCGCGCCCGCCTGGAGCAAGGCGTCAGCGAGGCGGCCATCAGCGTGCCGCAGCAAGCCGTGGTGCGCAGCCCCGAGGGCTCGTCGGTGCTGATCGTCGGCGCCGACAACAAGGTGATCTCGCAGCCGGTGACGGCCACCGCCAACGACGGCCAGAACTGGGTGGTCAGCTCCGGCCTCAAGGGCGGCGAGCGCATCGTGGTCGAAGGCTTCCAGAAGGCCAAGCCCGGCGCCACCGTCAATCCGCAGCCGTGGAAAGGCCCGGCGGGCACGGCGCCAGCCGCCGCGCCGGCTCCGGCTGCCGCTGCCGCCGCAGCTTCCGCCGCATCCGATCGCGGCACCGCCAAATAACCCCGGAGAGTCCTGATGGCCAAGTTTTTCATCGACCGCCCCGTGTTCGCGTGGGTGATCGCACTCTTCATTTTGCTGGGCGGGATGCTGGCGATCACGGTGCTGCCCGTATCGCAATACCCGACCATCGCGCCGCCATCGATCGTGGTGACGGCCAACTACCCCGGCGCCACCGCGCAGGTGCTGGACGACGCCGTCACCAGCGTGATCGAACAGGAGATGAACGGGGCCGACGGCCTGCAGTACGTCGAATCGTCCAGTGAGGCCAGCGGCGCCGTCACCATCACCGTCACCTTCGTCCCCGGCACCAATCCCGACCTGGCGGCGGTCGATGTGCAGAACCGCATCAAACGCGTGGAGTCGCGCCTGCCGGCAGCCGTCACGCAGCAGGGCGTGCAGGTCAACAAGGCGCGCTCCAACATCCTGATGTTCGTCGGCCTGACCTCGACCGACGGCCGCCTCGATCCGACCGGCCTGGGCGACTACATGGCGCGCAACGTGGTCAACGAGATCAAGCGCATACCGGGCGTGGGCCAGGCGCAGTTGTTCGGCACCGAGCGGGCGATGCGCATCTGGGTCGATCCGGCCAAGCTGATCGGACTGAAGATGAACATGGCCGACGTCACCGCCGCCATCCGCGCGCAGAACGCCCAGGTCACATCGGGCACGCTGGGCGACCTGCCCAGCCCCGCCAAGCAGACCTTCTCCGCGCCCATCGTGGTGACGGGCCAGCTGTCGTCCACCACCGAATTCGGCCAGATCGTGCTGCGCGCGAATCCCAACGGCTCGCTGGTGCGGCTCAAGGACGTGGCGCGCATCGAAATGGGCGGCGCCAGCTTCAGCATCAACGCCCGCCTGAACGGCGCGCCCTTCTCGGCGATTGCGGTGCAGCTGTCGCTGACCGGTAATGCGCTGCAGACAGCGACCGCGGTGCGCGAGAAGATGGACCAGCTGGCCAAATACTTCCCGCCCGGCGTGAAGTACACCATCCCCTACGACACCTCGCTGTTCGTCAAGATCTCCATCGAGGAAGTGGTCAAGACCCTGCTCGAAGCGGTGGTGCTGGTGTTCCTGGTGATGTACCTGTTCCTGCAAAACTTCCGCTACACGCTGATCCCGACCATCGTCGTGCCGGTGGCGCTGATGGGCACTTTCGCCGCGATGCAGCTGTTCGGCTTCTCGATCAACGTGCTGACCATGTTCGGCATGGTGCTGGCCATCGGCATCCTGGTCGACGACGCCATCGTGGTGGTGGAGAACGTCGAGCGCATCATGAGCGAGGAAGGCCTGTCGCCGCGCGACGCCACCCGCAAGGCGATGACGCAGATCACCGGCGCCATCATCGGCATCACGCTGGTGCTGATCGCCGTGTTCATTCCGATGGCCTTCTTCGGCGGCGCGGTCGGCGCGATCTACCGCCAGTTCTCGCTGGCGATGGTGTCGGCCATGCTGTTCTCGGCGCTGATGGCGCTGACGCTGACGCCGGCGCTGTGCGCCACCATCCTGAAACCGGTGCAGGCCGGCCATCACCACGAGAAGAAAGGCTTCTTCGGCTGGTTCAACCGCCAGTTCGCGGTGACGGCCACCGGCTACCAGGGCGTGATCGCCAAGATGATCAAGCGCACCGGCCGTTACCTGGTGGTGTTCGCGCTGATCTGCGGCGTGGTGGGCTGGCTGTATGCGCGCCTGCCGTCGTCCTTCCTGCCGAACGAGGACCAGGGCTACCTGATCGCCAACGTGCAGTTGCCGGCCGGCGCCTCGACCAGCCGCACGCAGGCCGTGCTGGCGCAGGCCGACGCCTACTTCCGCAAACAGCCGGGCGTGGCCCGCACCATCGCGGTGGCCGGTTTCAGCTTCTCCGGCAACGGCCAGAACGCCGGCCTGGTGTTCATTCCGCTGAAGGACTGGAAGGAGCGCGGCCCCGAGGAATCGGCACAGGCGATTGCGCAGCGCGCGTTCGGCGCGCTGTCCGGCATCGCCGACGCGGTGATCTTCCCGCTGTCGCCGCCGCCGATCCGCGAACTGGGCAACGCCACCGGCATCACCGCGCGCCTGCAGGACCGCAGCGCGCTGGGGCACGACGCGCTGATCGCTGCGCGCAACCAGCTGCTGGGCATGGCCGGCAAGAGCGCCATCCTCAAGGGCCTGCGTCCCGAAGGGCTGGAGGATTCGCCGCAGCTGCAGGTGGATATCGACCGCGAGAAGGCCAACGCGCTGGGCGTGAGCTTCGCCGACATCAACTCGATGATGTCGACCGCGCTCGGTTCGTCCTACGTCAACGACTTCGCCAGCAGCGGGCGCCAGCAGCGCGTGATCGTGCAGGCCGACGCGCCGCGCCGCCTGCAGCCGGAAGACATCATGCAGCTCAACGTGCGCAGCGCCAGCGGCACGATGGTGCCGTTCTCCTCGTTCGCCAAGTCGCACTGGATACAGGGGCCGGTGCAGCTGGTGCGCTACAACGGCTACCCCGCCATCAAGCTGACCGGCGACGCCGCGCCAGGCCGTTCGACCGGCGAGGCGATGGACGAACTGGAACGCCTGGCGGCGCAGCTGCCGCCAGGATTCAGCATCGAGTGGACCGGCCAGTCGCTGGAAGAGAAGACCTCCGGCTCGCAGGCGCCGATGCTGTTCGCGCTGTCGCTGCTGGCCGCCTTCCTGGTGCTGGCGGCGCTGTATGAAAGCGAATCGATCCCGGTGGCGGTGCTGCTGGTGGTGCCGCTCGGCGTGCTGGGCGCGCTGCTGGGCGCCACCATGCGCGGACTGCCGAACGATGTGTACTTCAAGGTCGGCCTGATCGCCATTATCGGTTTGTCGGCCAAGAACGCGATCCTGATCATCGAATTCGCCAAGGACTTGCAGGCGCAGGGCAAGGGCCTGATCGAAGCGACGCTGGAGGCGGTGCACCTGCGCTTCCGTCCCATCATCATGACCTCGCTGGCCTTCATCCTCGGCGTGCTGCCGCTGGTGATCGCCACCGGCGCGGGTTCGGCCAGCCAGCGCGCCATCGGTACCGGCGTGATGGGCGGCATGATCACGGCCACGGTGCTGGCGGTGTTCCTGGTGCCGGTGTTCTTCGTCGTGATACGCAAGATCTTCAAGGGCAGCGAACGTCAGCGCAAACTGGCCGCACATGAAATGAACGATAAGAACCATGAAACCTATGACTAAGTTTGTCCATAAGCCTGCCCTGCCCCTGGCCGTATTGGCGGCGGCCCTGCTGTCGGCCTGCTCGATGGCGCCGACCTACCAGCGTCCGGCCGCGCCGGTGGCTGCGGCCTTCCCGGTTGATACGGCCGGTGCCGCCGCCCGCACCAGCGTGCCGCTGCCGTTGGCGGCCAGCGCCCGCGACGCGGTCGATACCGGCTGGCGCGATTACTTCGCCGACCCGCGCCTGCAGCAGTTGATCGCCGCCGCGCTGGAGAACAACCGCGACCTGCGCACCGCCGCGCTGCGCATCGAGGAGGCGCGCGCGCAGTACGACATCCAGTCGGCCGACCGTCTGCCCAATCTGAACGCCAATGCGGCCGTCACCAAGGCCAAGACGCCGGCCTTCCTGTCGCCGAGCGGGCAGACCTCGATCGGCAAGCGCTATGACGCGGGCTTGGCGATTTCCGCTTTCGAACTGGATTTCTTCGGCCGCGTGAAGAGCCTGAACGATGCGGCGCTGGCGGCCTACCTGGCCACCAGCGAAGCGCGCCAGGCGGCGCAAATCAGCCTGGTGGCGCAGGTGGCGCAAGCCTATTACACCGAACGCGCCTACGCCGAGCAGTACGCGCTGGCGCAGCAGACCTACGACGCCCGCGCCCGCACCTACAAGCTCACGCATCAGCGCGCCGAAGTGGGCGCCTCGTCGCGCCTGGACCTGCGCTCCAGCGAGACGCTGATGGAAACCGCCCGCGCCGCCGCGCTGACGCTGGCCCGCCAGCGCGCGCAGGCGGACAACGCATTGACGCTGCTGGTCGGCCAGCCCGCCAGCGGCGCGGGCGCCAATGCCGTTGCCGGCGCTGGCGCTGACGCCGGTGCCCATGCCAATGCCGGCGCGGCCGGTACCGCAGGCGCCATGCCCAACGACCGCCAGATCGATGACCTGAGCGCGCTGCCGGCCGGCTTGCCGTCGGACCTGCTGGCCCGGCGTCCCGACCTGCGCGCCGCCGAGCAGCGGCTGATCTCGGCCAACGCCAACATCGGCGCCGCGCGCGCCGCCTTCTTCCCGCGCATCAGCCTGACGGCCGCGCTGGGCAGCAGCAGCCCGTCGCTGAGCAGGTTGTTTGACGGCGGCTCGGGCAGCTGGTCGTTCGCCCCGCAATTGACGCTGCCGATCTTCGACGCCGGCCGCAACCGCGCCAACCTGGGCCTGGCCGAAGTGCGCAAGAACATCGCCGTAGCCGACTACGAGAAAGCCATCCAGACCGCCTTCCGCGAGGTAGCCGACGCATTGGCCGCACGCGACTACCTGGGCGAGCAAGTCTCGGCGCAGCGCGCGGTGCAGGAAGCGCAGGCCGACCGCCTGAAGCTGCTGCAACTACGCCAGGACAACGGCGTCGCCAGCTCGCTGGACGTGCTGGACGCCCAACGCGAACTGTTCAGCGCACAACAAGCCCTGGTGCAAGCCCGCCTGCTGCGCACCACCAGCGCCATCGACCTGTACCGCGCCCTCGGCGGCGGCCTAAAATAACCCTGGGGTCAAGTCTGACATTTGGACACGAGCCCTGCCGTAATGGACGCTACAGCCGAGTTCGTGTCCGAATGTCAGACTTGACCCCGACTTGCTACGGCCGAGTTCGTGTCCGAATGTCAGACTTGACCCCCGACTTGAAATGACTGCTCCGATCACCATCCGCCTGGGCGCGCGCGCCCGGCAGCGTATTGCCGCCGAGGGCGTGCGGGCGGCCGATGTCGCCATCGTGCCGGCCGCCGCCGGCGGCCCCAAGGGCCTGATCCTGCACGGCCTCGATTGCTGGATGTTCGGCGGCTGGCTGCAGGCCGCGCCGCGCCGGCGCCGCCTGGTCGGCGCCTCCATCGGCGCCTGGCGCATGGCCGCCTCCACCTTCGACGACCCGGTCGCCGCCCACCAACGCCTGGCCCGCCTGTACGCCGCCCAGCGCTACCCCGCCAAGGTGACGCCCGCCTACGTCAGCCAGACCTGCCGCGCCCTGCTCGACGAACTGCTCGACGGCCGCGCCGCCGAAGCAGTCGGCCATCCCGACCACCACCTGTCGGTGCTGACGGTGCGCGGCGTCGGCCCGCTGGGCCGCACCGGCGGCCGACGCTGGCGCGAGATGGCCGGCTTCCTGCGCGCGGCCGCCAGCAACGCCGTCGCCCGCCGCCATCTGGCCGCATCGATGGAACGCGTGGTGTTCCACCACGCAGCCGACGACGCCGGCTGGCTGCGCCAACCCTTCGACGCCTTCGCCGCCCACTTCGTCGGCCTGGACCCGGCCAACCTGCGCGACGCCCTGCTGGCCTCGGGCTCTATCCCGCTGGTGCTCGACGCCGTCTCCGCCATCGCCGGCGCCCCGGACGGCGCCTACTGGGACGGCGGCCTGATCGACTACCACCTGCACCTGCCCTACCAGCGCGATCCTGGCCTGGTGCTGTATCCGCACTTCAGCGACTACATCGTGCCCGGCTGGCTGGACAAGGCCATGCCCTGGCGCCGCGCCGGCGGCGGCGATCCGGCGCTGGACAATGTGATCCTGGTGTCGCCGTCGCCCGCCTTCGTCGCCAGCCTGCCCAACGGCAAGCTGCCCGACCGCCGCGACTTCAAGTTCTACGGCCAGGACCACGCCGCCCGCACCCGCGACTGGACCCGCGCCATCGCCGAAAGCGAACGCCTGGCCGAGGCCTTCGCCCGCTGGTGCGAGCGGCCCGACCTGGGCCAGGCCGCCGCCTTCTGATTGTTTCAAAAAAGCAACGGGATCATCCGAAGTTGCATGACCGCCGGCCGGCGGCAGGCGCATACTTAGGTCCTGCAAGCCGTGCCTTCCGGCACGGCCAGCCGCCTCCGGAGTGACATCATGAACTTTCTGGCTCATCTGCGCATCGGCACCCGCCTCGCCGTCGGCTTCGCCATCGTCCTGCTGCTGGCCATCTTCGCCACCTCGGTGGCGCTGTACAACGCCCGCGCCAACGCCGAGGCCACCCGCCACATGATGGAAAAACCGCTGGCCAAGGAGCGCCTGGCCTCCGACTGGTACGTGCTGATCTACTCGGCCGTGGCGCGCACCGCGCTGATCGCCCGCAGCAGCGACGATACGCTGTCGACCACCTTCGCCGACGTCATCGCCGACAGCACCAAGCGCGGCGGCGAACTGATAGGCAAACTCAAGGAGCTGCTGGTCAGCGACGAGGAAAAGGCCGTGTTCGACGCCTCCGCGGCGCTGCGCGCCACCTACCAGAAGGCCAAGACCGACATCATGAACGCCAAGAAGGCCGGCAGCGCCGAGGAGGCGGAAAAACTGTACAAGGATGTCTTCATGCCGGCGGCCACGGCTTACCAGAACAAGGTGCAGGCGCTGCTGACCTTGCAGCGCAAGGCCATCGACGACACCGCCCATGCGATCGACGCCGCCAACGACCGCAGCAACATGCTGCTGATGGTGCTGGCGGCGCTGATGGTGTCGATAGGCTCGCTGGCGGCGTGGGTGATCTCGCGCTCGATCACGGTGCCGCTGAAGTCGGCGGTGGACATCGCCGCCACCGTCGCCAACGGCGACCTGACCACCCGCTTCGACGCCGAGACCACCAAGTGCGAGATCGGCGACCTGATGACCGCCCTGAAGGGCATGAACGATGCGCTGCGCAACGTGGTCAGCCAGGTGCAGAGCGGCACCACCACCATCGCCACCGCGTCCAACGAGATCGCCGCCGGCAATATGGACCTGTCGTCGCGCACCGAGGAACAGGCCAGCTCGCTGGAGGAAACCGCGTCGTCGATGGAGGAGCTGACCTCCACCGTCAAGCAGAACGCCGAGAACGCCAAGCAGGCCAACCAGCTGGCCCAGGCCGCGTCCGACGTGGCCGAACGCGGCGGCACCATCGTCGGCCAGGTGGTCGACACCATGGGGTCGATCAACACCTCGGCGCGCAAGATCGTCGACATCATCGGCGTCATCGACGGCATCGCTTTCCAGACCAACATCCTGGCGCTGAACGCGGCGGTGGAAGCGGCGCGCGCCGGCGAACAGGGGCGCGGCTTCGCGGTGGTGGCTTCCGAAGTGCGCAACCTGGCGCAGCGTTCGGCGGCGGCGGCCAAGGAGATCAAGGAGTTGATCGGCAATTCGGTCGAGCAGGTCGACATCGGCGCCAGGCTGGTGCAGCAGGCCGGCACCACCATGGGCGACGTGGTGGCCAGCGTGCGCCGCGTTACCGACATCATGGGCGAGATCACCTCGGCCAGCAGCGAGCAAAGCCTGGGCATCGACCAGATCAACATCGCCATCGGCCAGATGGACGAGGTGACGCAGCAGAATGCAGCCCTGGTGGAACAGTCGGCGGCGGCCGCGGCCAGCATGCAGGAACAGGCAGCGCGCCTGGCCGATGTGGCTTCGTCGTTCAGGCTCGGGGACGAGGTGCGGCAACCGGCGCTGGCCGCGCCGGCGCGATCGGCCCCTGCCCCTGCCCCGGGAAAGGCGGCGGCGTTGCCGCCGGCACGCCCTGCCCGTCCGGCCTCCGCGCCGGCCCTGCGCAATGCGGCGCCGGCAACGGCGGCGCCGGCTGCCTCGCGGTCGGCCAGCAAGCCGGCCACCGTCGGCGGCGACAAGGACTGGGAAGAGTTCTAACCCTTCAGGAACATCTGCTGCAGGTCGTTGAGGAAGCGCTGGCCCAGCTCGGTCGGCTTGATCAGCTTGTAGTCGCGGTAGAGCAGGCCCTTGGCTTCGGCCGCGTTCAACTGCTGCTCGATGGCGTTCAGGCTTAAGCCCGTGCGCTCGCTGAACAGGTTGGGATCGAAGCCGCCGTGCAGGCGCAGCGTGTTGAGCATGAACTCGAAGCCCATGTCGTCGCGCCCGATCTCGTACTCGTCCTGCACCGGCGCGCCCAGGCGCACCTGCTCCATATACGCCTTGGGCTGCTTGTAGCGCGCCTGGCGCAGTATGCGGTGCGGGAACGACAGCTTGGAGTGCGCGCCGGCGCCGATGCCGAGGTAGTCGCCGAATTCCCAGTAGTTCAGGTTGTGGCGCGCGCGCCGGCCCTCCTTCGCATAGGCCGACACCTCGTACTGGCCGTAGCCGTTGGCGGCGGTCAGCTCGGCGATCAGGTCCTGCATGTCGGCGCTGGCGTCGTCGTCCGGCAGCGCCGGCGGGTACTTGGCGAACAGCGTGTTCGGCTCCATCGTCAGGTGGTACAGCGACAGGTGCGGCGGCTGGAAAGCCATCGCGGTCTCGACGTCGTGGCGCGCTTCCTCCAGCGTCTGCGACGGCAGCGCGTACATCAGGTCGAGGTTGAAGTTGTCGAAGTTGGCCTGCGCGATTTCCACCGCGCGCCTGGCTTCATTGTCGTCATGGATGCGGCCCAGGGCCTTCAGGTGGCGGCTGTTGAAACTCTGGATGCCGATCGACAGGCGGTTGATGCCGCTGGCGCGGTAGGACTTGAACTTCTCGGCCTCGAAGGTGCCGGGATTGGCTTCCATCGTGATCTCGCAGTCGCTGTCGAGCGGCAGCAGCGTGCGCACGTCCGACAGCAGGCGGTCCAGCCCTGCGGCCGACATCAGGCTGGGCGTGCCGCCGCCGATGAATATCGTATAAATCTTTCTGCCCCAGATCAGCGGCAGCGCCATTTCCAGGTCGGTGCGCAGCGCGTCCAGGTATTCCTGTTCGGGGAAGGCGTGGCCGTCCCTGGCCTCGTGCGAGTTGAAGTCGCAGTAGGGGCACTTCTTCACGCACCACGGGAAGTGGATGTACAGCGACAGCGGCGGCAGCGCCTGCAGGTTCAGCGAACCGGCCTGCAGGTATTTGGCGGCGACGCCGGCCGCTTCGCTGATGTCGGTGGCCGGCTTGGCTGCCTTGCTGGTGGCGCCGACGATTTTAATCGGGATCATTTCAGTTTCTCTACCAGCGCGCGCAGGGCCTGGCCGCGGTGCGACAAGGCGTTCTTTTCATCGGCCGTCAGTTCGGCGGCGCATTTGCCCAGCGCCGGCACGTAGAAGTGCGGGTCGTAGCCGAAGCCGCCGTTGCCGCGCGGGGTGGCGATCATTTCGCCGTTCCAGCGACCGTCGGCGATGACCGGCTGCGGGTCGTCGGCGTGGCGCACGAACACCAGCACGCAGTAGTAGTACGCGGACTTGTCGGCGTGGGCGGCAAGGTCGGCGATCATTTTCTCGTTGTTGCGGGCGTCCGATTTCGGTTCGCCGGCGTAGCGCGCCGAGTACACGCCAGGGGCGCCGCCCAGGGCGTTGACGCAGACGCCGGAATCGTCGGCCAGCGCCGGCAAGCCGGTCAGGCGCGAGGCGTGGCGGGCTTTTTGCAGGGCGTTTTCAACGAAGGTGTGGAACGGCTCGTCGGCCTCGGGTACGTCGTACTCGCCCTGGGCGTGGACGGAAAAGCCCACGGTGGACAGCAGTTCGTTGAATTCCTTGAGTTTGCCGGCGTTGTTCGAGGCGAGGATCAGGCGTTGGGTCATGGTGTAGGGCTGCATGTGGCGGTGAAGCCGACATTGTAAACCTTTTGCCCGCAACCCAGCCGGCCCCGGCCGGGAGGACATGCATGCCCCCTCCCCCCGCACGGCCCTTGGGGCATCGCTACTCGTTTGCTTGTCTCGTTCTGTCTCGTTTCGTCCTGTTTGAACTTTGTGCAGTGCAGCGGGTCTAACGAGACAGAACGAGACAAAACAGGACACAACAATGAAGGAGAACGAGTATGAATGCCCTAAGCATCGGCGCCGTGCCACCAGCCGCATATACCGAACTGCTTGATTATTTGCGTCAAAGCGGCAGCACCTTATCGCCTGCCGAGGCGATCGTCAGCGCGCTCAAACAGTGGATCGCGGCCGGCCGCACTCTGGCCGCCCCGGTGCGCGGCTATCAATGGAAATGCCTGTTCCTGCCGGAAGCCACGCGCGTACGCATGAAATACCGCGACGATTACCATCACGCCGAGGTAGTGGGTGACGAATTGATCTTTCGTGGCGAAGCGGTATCGCCGCGCCGGATGACGATGGAAATTGCAGGGGATGGCCGCAACGCCTGGCGCGACCTGTGGGTACGTCTGCCCGGAGAGCGCGACTGGGCAAACGCGGCGCTGCTGCGCGCCAGGCTGGAGCGGCAAGCAGCCTTGCCGCAGCCCACGCCGGCCACGGCGATGAGCGCCGCCGTCAAAACGATGAGCGACGCCTTGAACGCCGCCCTGATGTTGATTGAGCACGTAGACCATCAAACCAAGACCATGTCCGAGCGCCGCCTGCCGAAACATCGGCGCGCCGACGACACGCTGACCGACGACCACTAACCCGGCATTACAAGCCCAGCGCCTGCTTCTGCAGCTTGATCAGGTCGGCGATGCCGCCCTGGGCCAGGTCCAGCAGGCGGTTCATGCCGGCGCGGTCGAAGGCGGCGCCTTCGGCCGTGCCCTGCACTTCGATGAAGTGGCCGGCGTCGTTCATCACCACGTTCATGTCGGTGTCGCAGCCGGAATCCTCGATATAGTCCAGGTCCAGCACCGGCATGCCCTGATACACGCCGACCGAAATCGCCGCCACGAAGCTCTTCAGCGGAATCGCCGGCACCGCGCCGCGCGCCACCAGCTTGGAAAACGCATCGTAGGCCGCCACCATCGCGCCGGTGATGGACGCCGTGCGGGTGCCGCCGTCGGCCTGGATCACGTCGCAGTCGAGGTGCAAGGTGCGCTCGCCGAACGCTTCCAGGTCGAACGCCGCGCGCAGCGAACGGCCGATCAGGCGCTGGATCTCCTGCGTGCGGCCGGACTGCTTGCCGCGCGCCGCCTCGCGGTCCATGCGGGTGTGGGTCGAGCGCGGCAGCATGCCGTATTCGGCCGTCATCCAGCCCTGGCCCTTGCCCTTCAGGAAGCCCGGCACCTTGTCTTCGATGCTGGCGGTGCAGATCACCTTGGTGTCGCCGCATTCGATCAGCACCGAGCCTTCGGCGTGCTTGGTGTAGTCGCGGGTCAGGCGCAGGGTGCGCAGCGCATCGACGGCGCGGCCGCTCGGGCGGGATTCAAACGTCATAAACAGTATTCCTTATTTCAGGGTTATTTCAGGATTTGGGAGGATTTTTCGATGGCGCCGCGGATCTCGGCGATGGCCTTCTCGATTTCATCGTCGTCGAAGGCGTCGATGGCGTCGGCTTGCGGCGCCGGCGCGGCGGCCTGCCCCGGCACCGGCGCGCTGTTGATCGTGGTGCTGTGCAAGCCCTGCGGCAGCGCTTCGGTCGACACCACGGTCGACAGTTCGGCCGCCGCGAGCGTGCTGGCGCCCACGCCGTCGACCAGGGAGCTGCCCTGCCACATGATGGCCAGCGCCGTGACGTTGTCGCTGGCGCTGCCGGCCGCGGCCAGCGCCGCCTGCAGCAGGTCCGGCACGGCGCGCACCACGGTCTGGCTGTGCAGGCGCCGCACCATGTCGTCGTCCGGCAGCATAGACCACAAGCCGTCGGAGCACAACAGCATCAGGTCGCCCGGCAGCATGCCGGCGCCGGCCGAGATCTCCACTTTCGGCGGGCTGTCGGCGCCGAGGCAGTTGTACAGCTTGTTGCGGTCGGGATGGGTGGCGCGCTCGGACGGCCGCGCCAGGCCCTTGGCGATCAGGCTTTCCACGTGCGAGTGGTCGCGCGTGCGCGCCAGCACCTGGCCGTCGCGCATCCAGTACAGGCGCGAGTCGCCGCAGTGGGCCCAGGTCGCCGTGTTGTGCTGGATCAGGCAGGCGACGATGGTGGTGCGCGGCGTCTCCGCCAGGCCGTGCTCGGCGCGGTACTGGTGGATGTCGCGGTGCGCCGTCAGCAGCGCCTCTTCCAGGAAGCGCTGCGGCTTTTTCACGTAGGGCGTGGCCTGCTGCTGGAACAGCGCGGAAATCGATTGCAGGGCGACGGCGGCGGCGATCTCGCCGCGCAGGTGGCCGCCCATGCCGTCGGCCAGCACCAGCAGCAGCGCGTCGCGGGTGAAGCTGTAGCCCATGCGGTCCTGATTGACCTTGCGGCCGCCGATGTGGCTTTCCTGATACACGGAGAATTGCATGGGTAAGCCTTTTGTCAGTTAAATCAGCGTGTCGGGGCCGGCCTTGGCCCTGGCTTTGCCGCGGCCGCCCAGCCGGCCGACCAGGCCGCGCAGGCCGTCGCCCAGCCGGTCGATCACGCCCTGCGGCGCCGGCGGCGGCGTCGGCGCGGCGGCCGGCGCGGCCTGCAGCACCTTCTGCAGCGCGAACAGGCTTTGCGGGCGTTCCAGCGGGTCCAGCTCCAGGCACCAGCGCACCATGGCGACCAGCTCCGGCGTGTACTGGCCGGCCAGCTTGTCGTAGTGGCCGGCCATTTTATCCTCATTCTTGCGCTGGTCGGCCGGCTGTGGCGGCGAGCCGACCATGCAGGCGAACATAGCCGCGCCGATGCTGTAGACGTCCGACCACGGCCCCAGGCCGCCGGTCTTGGCGTACAGCTCGGGCGGGGCGAAACCGGGAGTGTACATCGGCGTCAGCGTCGGCATGTCGTTGTTGACGGTCTGGCGGGCGGCGCCGAAGTCCAGCAGCATCGGCGTGCCGTCGGTGCGCAGGTAGATATTGGCCGGCTTCAGGTCCAGGTGCAGCAGCTTGTTGGCGTGCACCTCGCGCAGGCCCTTGAGCACCTGCAGGAAGATGGTGCGGATGAAGGCCTCGCCCACTTTGCTGCCCTTGCCGCGCTGGCGTTGTATGTGTTCTTGCAAGGAATGGCCCGATTCGTAGGCCATCACCATGTAGACGGTGTCGTTGGCGCGGAAGAAATTGAGCACGCTTACAACATTCGGATGGGAGATGCGGGCCAGCGCCCGGCCCTCCTCGAAGAAGCACTTGAGGCCGATGCGGAACACCGGCAGGTGCGCTTTCGCGATGGCCGGCACCAGTTCGCCCTGCTGGCGCAGGGCCAGGGAACTGGGCAAATACTCCTTGATGGCCACCGCCACGCCGTCGCCGTCATACGCGAGGTAAACAATACTGAACCCACCGGACGCAATTTTCTTTACAATGCGATATCCAGCAATTTCCAGACCATCTGGTAACGGGGCGTTGTTTTGTGCAGCCATAGGATTCCTCGCCTCAACAACCGGATTGTGTGGATAAATCACTGTTTTGTAAAGATTAAATCGGGGACATCCATTGAGCATTTCCAGCATGACGGGCTACGCGGTCGCCACCAGTGAAAGTGCGGCGGGAACACTGACTATCGAAATCAAGAGTGTCAACTCGCGGTTTTTAGATTTGCAGTTTCGAATAAACGACGATTTACGCGCGCTGGAACCCGATTTGCGCTCGGCAATCATGGCGGCTATCACCCGCGGCAAGGTGGAATTGCGCCTGAGCTTTGGCCGCAAGGCCGCCACCGCCGGTTCGCAGGCGCTGAACCTGCCGCTTTTGACCGAATTACAACGCTTGCAGGCGGAAGTGAGCGGCCATTTCCCGGCCGCGTCCACCATGTCGGTGGCCGAGCTGCTGCGCTGGCCCGGCGTGATCGAGGAAGCCCAGATCGGCCAGGAATCGCTGCAGGCCGACGTCGCCGCGCTGACCGCGCGCACGGTGCAGGCCTTCGTCGTCAGCCGCCAGCGCGAAGGCGCGGCGCTGGAAGCGATGCTGACCTCGCGCATCGAGGCGATGGAAGTGATCGTCAAGCGCATCACGCCGCTGATCCCGCAGGTGGTGGCGGCGTTCCAGCAAAAAGCCGTCGAGCGCATGCAGGACGCGCTGGGGCTGGCCTGCCAGGGCTCGAATTCGGCGCTGTCGCGCCAGGACGCGCTCGAGCGCATCCGCCAGGAAGTGATCCTGTATGGCATCCGCATCGACGTGGCCGAAGAGCTGGGCCGCCTGTCGGCCCACCTGACCGAGACCCGCCACATCCTGAAAAAAGGCGGCCAGGTCGGCAAGCGCCTGGACTTCATGATGCAGGAACTGAACCGCGAAGCCAACACGCTGGGCGCCAAGGCTTCGGTCAAGGAACTGGCCGACGCCTCGATGGAACTCAAGCTGCTGATCGAACAGATGCGCGAACAGGTGCAGAACCTGGAGTAAGCGGCACACAAAGGGAGCTTCGGCTCCCTTGTTTTTTGGCGCCGGTGCTCGATCCGTGACTACAGCAGCTGGTTCAGCTTGAGGATCTGGATATCGGCCAGGCCGTCGATGGTCTTGACCAGTTCCAGGAAATGCGGCGTGGCGAGATGGCGTTGGTGCGCCTCGGCGTCGCGCCAGGCTTCGACGATGACGTAGCGGCCCGGATGCTCCAGGTCGATATGCGGATCGTAGCGGGTGCAGCCGTCCTCGGCCCGCGTCGGCGGCACGATGCGCTCCACCGCGGCCTTGATCACGGCTTCATGGCCAGGCTTGGCGCTCAGGGTGGCGATGACGATCAGTTCTTGCATGGGGACTCCTGTAGTGGACGAGCACCCCAAATAGGGACGATTAGCAAATCAGCAAGCCCCCTCGCTAAAAATCCCGCTATCATCGGCGCATCGGCTTACGAGGAGATGCGCATGGCACAAGTCAGGGTGGGCATAGGCGGCTGGGATTTCGCGCCATGGCGCGAAACGTTTTATCCCAAAGGCGTGCCGCAAAAGAAGGCGCTGGAATACGCCAGCCGGCAAGTGAGCAGCATCGAAATCAACGGCACCTTCTACCGCACCGCCAAGCCCGAACACTTCGCCTCCTGGGCCGCGCAGACGCCGGACGACTTCGTGTTCTCGGTCAAGGCCAGCCGCTACGCCACCAACCGCAAGGTGCTGGCCGAGGCCGGCGAATCCATAGCACGCTTCATGGGCAGCGGCCTCGATGAACTGGGCGGCAAGCTCGGCCCCATCCTGTGGCAGCTGGCCGCCACCAAGCAGTTCGACCCCGACGACCTGCAAGCGTTCTTCCAGCTGCTGCCAACCAAACTCGGCACGCGCAAGCTGCGCCACGTGCTCGACGCCCGCCACCCCAGCTTCCTGTGCGACGACTTTTATAAGCTGGCGCGCAAGCACAAGATCGCCACCGTCGTCACCGACTCGCCCAAGTATCCGAACCTCACCGAGATCACCGGCGAGTTCGTCTACGCGCGCCTGATGAACGCCCGCAGCGAACTGGACACCGGCTACACCAAGGCCGAACTGAAACAGTGGGCCGCGCAAGCGCATCAATGGCAGCAAGGCGCCAAGTCCGGCGACGCCTACGTCTACTTCATCAACGGCGCCAAGGAACGCGCGCCGGCCGCCGCCCTGCACTTGCTCGCACTGCTGTAAATTGGATGCAACTGCTTGCTCTTGGTAAAATACGTCTTTGGGCGACGCAGTTGTTCGCCCGCTGACGTTTTCGAAAGAGAGACATGAGCTCAACCACCTCATTCGCAGGCAGCCTGTTCATGGTCGTCGCGCCTTCGGGCGCCGGCAAGTCCACGCTGGTCAACGCGCTGCTGGCGCAGGAACCGACCATCAAGCTGTCGATTTCCACCACCACCCGCGCGCCGCGTTCGGGCGAGACCCACGGCAAGGAATACTATTTCACCACCGCCGACGATTTCGTCAAGCGCGCCGACGCCGGCGAGTTCCTGGAGTGGGCCGAAGTGCACGGCAATTACTACGGCACTTCGCGCATCATGGTGGAAGAACAGATGAAGACCGGCACCGACATCCTGCTGGAAATCGACTGGCAGGGCGCGCGCCAGGTGAAGAAGCAGTTCCCGCAGGCGGCCGGCATTTTCATCCTGCCGCCGTCGATCGACGCGCTGGAGGAACGCCTGAAGAAACGCGCCACCGACGCGCCGCATGTGATCACGCGCCGGCTGCTGGCGGCGGGCGGCGAAATCGCCCACGCTCCCGAGTTCGAGTATGCTATCATCAACGAAGAATTTGCAGTCGCCCTGTCGGAACTGACGGCGATTGTCAGAGCGGCCCGTTGCCGGTTTGCGCAACAAGCGGCGCGCAACGCCTCGCTCTTTGCCCAATTGGGTATCCACGCTGAATAATTACACAAGATTTTAGGAGTTAAGATGGCCCGCATCACTATTGAAGATTGTTTGAAAACTATCCCTAACCGTTTCCAGCTGACGCTGGCCGCGACCTACCGCGCCCGCCAGCTGCTGCAAGGCCACACCCCGAAAGTGGAAGCCAAGGACAAGCCTACCGTCGTCGCCCTGCGTGAAATCGCCGCCGGCAAAGTCGGCCTGGAAATGTTGAAAAAGGTCCCAATGTAAGTTGGGCCCAGCGTTCCCGAACAATGTGAATGGTGCGGTTTAGCAGTAGTATGGGATATCCGTATCACATATCCGATTTCACATTCTCATCTCGACGGAACGCAACCGTATGAATCTGATCCCTGCCGATCCGACACTGAGTGGCAAGCCCGCCCGGGCCAAACAGCCGGCCACCACGCCGGCTGAAGCCATGTCCGGCGCCGACGCAGGGGACAGCACCGCCTCCACCATCGCCTCATCCGCACCAGCTCCCGTCCCGCCTGTGATTTCTTCGTCGCCCCTGGCCACGCCCACCCTGACCGCCGGCGTCGCCTCCGTCACGCACCTGACTGAAAAACTGGCCGAGTACATGAACGCCGCCGACCTGAAAAAGGTCAAGGAAGCCTACCGCTTCTCGGATGAAATGCACCTGGGCCAGGTGCGCAAGTCGGGCGAGCCCTACATCTCGCATCCGATCGCCGTGGCCGAGATCTGCGCCGACTGGAAGCTCGACGCGCAAGCCATCATGGCGGCGCTGCTGCACGACGTGATGGAAGACCAGGACGTCAAGAAGGAAGAGCTGATCGAACGCTTCGGCGCGCCGGTCGCCAACCTGGTCGACGGCCTGTCCAAGCTGGAAAAAATCGAGTTCCAGAGCCAGATCGAAGCGCAGGCGGAAAACTTCCGCAAGATGCTGCTGGCCATGGCCTCCGACGTGCGCGTCATCCTGATCAAGCTGGCCGACCGCCTGCACAATATGCGCACCATGGAAGTGATGGCGCCGGCCAAGAAGGCGCGCATCTCCAGCGAGACCATGGAAGTGTATGTGCCGATCGCCCACCGCCTCGGCCTCAACAACATCTACCGCGAGCTGCAGGACCTGTCGTTCTCGCACCTGTATCCGCTGCGCTACCGCACGCTGGCCAAGGCCGTCAAGGCGGCGCGCGGCAACCGCCGCGAGGTGGTCAAGAAGATCCTGGAATCGGTCAAGAACACGCTGTCCATGGCCAGCATCGAAGCCGAGGTCTACGGCCGCGAAAAAACGCTGTACGGCATCTATAAAAAAATGCGCAGCAAGCACCTGTCGTTCTCGCAGGTGCTGGACGTGTACGGCTTCCGCGTGGTGGTCGACAGCTTCCCCAACTGCTACGTCGCGCTGGGCACGCTGCACTCGCTGTACAAGCCGATGCCGGGCAAGTTCAAGGACTACATCGCGATCCGCAAGCTCAACGGCTACCAGTCGCTGCACACCACCTTGATCGGCCCGTACGGCACGCCGGTGGAGTTCCAGATCCGCACCCAGGAAATGCACCGCACCGCCGAGTCGGGCGTGGCCGCGCACTGGCTGTACAAGAACGGCGAAGCCAATATGTCGGACCTGCAGCAGCGCACCCACGCGTGGCTGCAATCGCTGCTCGACATCCAGCAGCAGACCGGCGACTCGGCCGAATTCCTCGAACACGTCAAGGTCGACCTGTTCCCGGACTCGGTGTACGTGTTCACGCCGAAATCGAAGATCATCGCGCTGCCGCGCGGCGCCACGCCGATCGATTTCGCCTACTCGATCCACACCGGCATCGGCGACCACACGGTGTCGGTCAACATCAACAACGAACCGGCCTCGCTGCGCACCGAGCTGCGCAACGGCGACATCGTCGAAATCGTCACCGACGCCAACTCGCGGCCCAGCCCGACGTGGCTGTCGTTCGTGCGCACCGGCAAGGCGCGCTCGGCGATCCGCCACCACCTGCGCACCATCAACCTGCCGGAATCGATCACGCTGGGCGAGCAGCTGCTGTCGCAGGCGCTGTCGTCGCTGGGCATCAAGCCGGAGCTGGAAGAGCACCTGGCCGAACGGCTGCTCAACGAATCGAGCGCCAAGTCGCTCGACGAGCTGTATGCCGACATCGGCATCGGCAAGCGCATGGCGGCCTTGGTGGCGCGCCACATCTTCGGCCTGCGCGGCGGCGAATCGGCCAGCGCGCCGGTCGACCACAACAGCGCGGCCGAGCTGGACCCCGTCACCATCTGCGGCAGCGAAGGCGTGTCGGTGCAACTGGCGCCGTGCTGTTTGCCGATCCCGGGCGACTCCATCATCGGCCAGCTGCGCCGCGACCAGGGGCTGCTGGTGCACACCAACGATTGCACGCTGGCCAAGCGCCAGAAGGTCAAGGAACCGGACCGCTGGATCGCGGTCAAGTGGGGCACCGAGCTGAACCGCCGTTTCGACAGCCGCATCAAGCTGCTGATCAACAACGAGAAGGGCATCCTGGCGCGCGTGGCGGCCGAGATCGGCGAGTCCGACGCCAACATCACCTATGTCGGCATGGACGAGGACAAGGAACACGTGCTGCACCAGCTGCGCTTCACGATCCAGGTGAAGGACCGCGTGCACCTGGCGGGCCTGCTGCGCAACGTGCGCCGCGTGGCCGGCGTCAACCGCATCCTGCGCGAGCGCAGTTAACCGGGGGTCAGGTCTGACATTTGGACACGAACTGTGCTGTAGCGGCCGCTACAGCACAGTTCGTGTCCAAATGTCAGACCTGACCCCATGTTGTTTTCAGCCTACTTTTGCTCGAAGGGATCGTACCAATAGGCCTTGTTGGCCAGCGGCGTCTGCGGGGAGAGGAGTGGATTGTCCAGCCTGAACAGGCGGCGTTTGCGCAAGCCCGTCTTCTCGATCAGGCCGTCATAGAACTCGTGGAAGATCTGGTCGAAGCGCCCGTCGGCGACCAGCAGTTGCAGCCCGTACTCCAGCCGCTGCGCCAGCCTGGGCTGGGCGCCGACGAAGAAGTAGCGCGGCAGCGGTACGTAGATCGCCATGCTGCGCTCCAGCGCCAGCTGCGGGAAGCCCGCCGCATATTCGCCCTGCTCGAACAGCGCCTCGTCGATCGCGCGCGGAAAGTGCTGAAAACGGTGCGCCGCCAGCATGCGGTGCAAACCCGACGTGGTCGCCCCGGTCTGCACCGTGAAGCCGTTGCGCGCAAACACCACGGTCGAACTCCACTGCCGCCCCGCCCCCATGCTCATGGCCTTCAACTGCGCCAGCGTGCGCACAGCGGTGAAATCGGCCTGGTCGCGGCCGTCGATCAGCGAGATGCGGTAGCCCGACACGCCCTTGTCCACCGGAATGCGCACCGGGATCAGCTTCTGCTCCCACTCGGGCGACGTCACCTGCGCGCTCAGGTTGACGTCCTGCCCCTTCATCATCTCCAGCATCAGCCGGTCGCGCTGCACGCGCAGGGTCGAGATCTTGATGTCGTAGGCGCCGTACTTCGGGCTCGACGCATCCAGCGCAGCCACCAGCAGACGCCGGATATGGCTGTTATAGAAATCCGATTTGCTGGAGTTCAGGTCGATGATGTAGCTGTCCAGCGCCAGCGCGGACGCCTGCCAGCCCAGCAGCGCCAGCAGGCACAGCCCGCGCAATGACCGGCGGACGCTAGTCGGCAGACGGGGCCGGATAGCTCACCTCGAGGATTTCCAGCTCCTCCACGCCGTGCGGCGCCTGGAAGGTGATGACATCCCCTTCGCGCGCCTTGGTCAGCGCGCGCGCCACCGGCGCCACCCAGCTGATCTTGCCGTTCAGCGGATCGAGCTCGTCGATGCCGACAATGGTGATGGTGCGCGTTTCATCGAGCTGGTTGCAATAGGTGACGGTGGCGCCGAAGAACACCTGGTCGCTGCCGTGGTGCACGCTGGGATCGACGATGGCGGCCGAATCCATGCGCTTGGTCAGGAAGCGGATGCGGCGGTCGATCTCGCGCAGCCGGCGCTTGCCGTAGATGTAGTCGCCGTTTTCCGAACGGTCGCCGTTGGACGCGGCCCAGTGCACGATGCGCACCACTTCCGGCCGGTCGACGTCGATCAGCTGCAGCAGCTCATCCTTGATGCGCTGGTAGCCTTCCGGGCGGATATAGTTCTTCGACCCGGCCGGAATGGCCAGCGCCAGCGCGGCGGCTTCCTCGTCGTCGTCCTGGTCCGACTCTTTGACAAATGCTTTGTTCATGCGGGCTATTGTAACGGCTTCGTGCGCTGGCGGGGCTGTTGTGCACGTTCGGTGTTTTTCCCCGCGCCGGCGATGCTTTCACGTATCATGATAACGATAGAACAACGCTTCAACGATGAAACTATTCCACCGCTTCTGCCGCTCGCTGTTTGCCCCGCTGGTCTACCTGGCGGCGCTGCTGCTGTTGCTGGAGGACTGGCTGTGGGACATCGGCATGCGCGTGCTGCGCCGCCTGTCGTCGTGGCCGCCGCTGCACCGGCTGGAGGACTGGATCTGCTCGCTGGGGCCCTACGCCGCGCTGACGCTGTTCGTGCTGCCGGCCACGCTGCTGTTCCCGGTCAAGCTGCTGGCGCTGTGGGCGATGGCGCACGGCCACGCGCTGCTGGGCCTGCTGGTGATCCTGCTGGCCAAGCTAGCCGGAGCGGCGGCGGTGGCGCGCATCTTCCTGCTGACGCGGCCAGTGCTGATGACCATCGTCTGGTTCGCCCGGCTGCTGCACTGGTTCCTGGCGCTGAAGGAACGCTGGATAGCACGGCTGCGCGCCACCGCCGCCTGGCGCCGCGTCGACGCGCTGGCCAAGACGTGGCGCCACTGGCGCCAGCACGCGGTGCCGGCGCCGGGCAGCTGGACGGCGCGCTTCCGCCGCCTGCTGCGGCGCTTCCGCGCGCGCTGGCGCGCCCGCTGACGTGGTCAAATCAACCATATTATTTATAACATTATCATGAGCGCAGCTTCCCCTCCCCGCCCCGACAGCGCGGCCCTGGCCGCCGAACTGGAACAGGTGCGCGCGCGCTTCGACGCCATCGTCTCCAACACGCCGGGCCTGGTCTACCAGTTCGTGCTGCACGCCGACGGCGCCGTCTCCTTCCCCTATCTGAGCGACGGCTGCCAGGCGCTGCTGGGCCTGACGGCGGCCGAGCTGCACGCCCATCCCTCCCGCTTCCTCGAACTGATACTGCCGGACGACCGCAAGTCCTATCTGGACGCCATGCAAGCCTCGGCCGCCGCGCTGTGGAGCTGGAACTGGGAGGGCCGGATCTGGGTCGACGCCTGGAAGGACGTCAAGTGGATCAACCTGCGCTGCACGCCGCACGCGCTGGCCGGCGGCGCGGTGCGCTGGGACGGCATCATGACCAATATCAGCGACAGCAAGCAGGAGCAGCTGGAGGTGCGCCACTCGCGCGCCCGGCTGGCCGAGCTGAGCGCGCATGCCGAGCGCGTCAAGGAACAGGAGCGCACCCGCATCGCGCGCGAAATCCACGACGAGCTGGGCGGCAACCTGACGGCGATCAAGATGGCGCTCGCCATGCTGGCCGCGCGGCTCGACGAGATCGGCGACTACCCGGTGCTGCGCGAGAAAACCGACTACGTCGACGCCCTGGTCGACCGCACCATCGACGCCGTGCACCGCATTTCGCTGGACCTGCGGCCCGCCGTGCTGGACCTGGGCCTGGTCGAGGCGCTGGAGTGGCAGGTCAAGGAATTCGAGAAACAGGCGGGCATCGCCTGCACCTTCAACGCCAACCAGCGCGACGTCGAGCTTGACAACGAACAGGCGACGGCGCTGTTCCGCATCGCCCAGGAGGCGCTGACCAATATCGCCAAGCACGCCGGCGCCACGCGGGTCAGCGTCAAGCTGGCGCGGCTGCGGCACCACGTCAGCCTGAAAATCAGCGACAACGGCAGCGGCATCCGCCAGGCCGACCGCGCCAAGCCCGATTCCTTCGGCCTGCGCGGCATGGCCGAACGCGCGCGCGCGCTGGGCGGCACGCTCAGCCTGAGCCACGCGGCCGGCGGCGGCACCGTGGTGACGATCAAAATTAAACGCGAAACCGAGCGCGCGGCCCTCATCGCGGCCGCCGCCGGCGCTACAATAGCGGGTGAAAACATTTCTGCTGTGAAATAGTAAAAGATAGGATCAAGAGTCACATGTCAGAAAAAGCCATCATCAAGGTCTTCATCGCCGACGACCACGCCATCGTGCGGGAAGGCTTGAAACAAATCCTGGCCGAGACGCGCGACATCGTCGTCGCCGGCGAGGCGGAAAACGGCCTGGACGCCATCAAGCTGTTCCGCAAGTCGGACTGCCAGGTCATGCTGCTCGACATTTCCATGCCCGACCGCAGCGGCATCGAGGTGCTCAAGCAGATCAAGAAGGAAAAGCCGGAGCTGGCGGTGCTGATGCTGTCCATGCACCGCGAGGACCAGTACGCGATCCGCTCGCTGAAAGCCGGCGCGGCCGGCTATCTCACCAAGCAGAGCGCGCCGCGCGAGCTGGTGACGGCGATCCGCCAGGTCGCCGGCGGCCTCAAGTACATCAGCCCGGCGCTGGCGCAGGAACTGGCCAACCACGTCGGCGAGGACCACGAGGCGCCGCCGCACGACAGCCTGTCCGACCGCGAGTACCAGACGCTGACCATGATCGCCTCCGGCAAGACGGTGGGCATGATCGCCAAGGAACTGTCGCTGTCGGTCAAGACGGTCAGCGAATACCGGGCACGGCTGCTGGTCAAGATGAAGCTGAAAAATAGCGCGGAGCTGACCCATTACGCAATCAAGAACCAGTTGATAGAATAGGCACTGGACGGCGCGCGCACGCGGTTGCTGGAATGCTCAGGCTTAATGCCATGATGAAAGGTACCTTCCGGCCTTTTATCCGGGCTATGCCCAAGGCAACGCGCACTTATCATGGTAGGAATGAGTAAACCTTCAAGAGGCCGCGCGTAACATGTCCAGCAAACCCACCACTCCCGAGCAGAATCCGGCCGACATCGCACGCGAGGCGTTCAAGCGCCTGGCGGTGCGCCGCATAGCGCCGACGCCGGAGGCCTACCGCGACATCTACAACGAAATCGCCGGCGTCGCCGCCGAACCGGCCGCCGCGCCGATCGTCGCGGTCGATCCCGGCCCGGAATCGGTGCTGAGCCAGTTCGCCACCCGCCTGACCGAAAACACCGGCGACCTGGCCGACTTCGGCCGCCGCTTCAACCGCGCCGTCAAGTCGCGCGACTGGGAAGGCTATGCCAAGACCCTGTCGCAGCTGGTGGAAAAACACTTCATCAGCCGCAAGACCGGCATCGAAGTGGCCGGCCTGCCGGCCGAGGACGAGCAAAGCCGCACGCTGCGCGACCTGCTGAGCCGCACCCTGACCTTCGCGGTCGCCTCGCTGCTGTCCGGCGCCCCGGTGCTGGTGGCCGAGGCCGAATCGCTGGGCGCGGCCACCAAGCTGGCCCACAGCGAGGAGGCGCTGGCCGAGATCGCCCTGCGCCTGAAGCAGCTGTGCTACCAGATCGAGCTGCGCGGCGCCGACAGCGGCGAACAGCAGGAACTGCTGCTGCGCCTGTTCAAGCTGCTGCTGGAAAACGTCAGCGAGCTGCTCGACGACGACAGCTGGCTGCGCGGCCAGATCGAATCGGTGCAAAACCTGATCACCGGCCCGATCGACGTGCGCGCGCTGGAGGAAGCCACGCGCAGCCTGAAGGAAGTGATCTACAAGCAGGGCCAGCTCAAGCACAGCCTGTCGGACGTCAAGCTCACCGTCAAGAACATGATGATGACCTTTATCGACCGCCTCGGCCAAGTGGCGGCCTCGACCGGCGACTTCCACGAAAAGATCGGCGGCTATTCGGAAAAGATCAGCAAGGCCGACAATATCGCCGAGCTCAACACCATCCTCGACGAAGTGCTCAAGGAAACCCGCCTGGTGCAGAGCGAGGCCCTGAAGGCGCGCGACAAGATGGTGCTGGCGCGCCAGGAAGTGCAGGACGCCGAGAACCGCATCCACGCGCTGGAGGCCAAGCTGCAGCATTTGAGCGAGCTGGTGCGCGAAGACCAGCTGACCGGCAGCCTCAACCGCCGGGGCCTGGACGATGTGTTCGAGCGCGAGACCGCGCGCGCCGACCGCCGCGGCACGCCGCTGTGCATCGCCATCCTCGACCTCGACGATTTCAAAAAGCTCAACGACACCTACGGCCACATCGCCGGCGACGCCGCGCTCAAGCACCTGGTCAAGATCGTCAAGGACACGCTGCGCTCGATGGACGTGATCGCCCGCTTCGGCGGCGAGGAATTCCTGATCCTGATGCCGGAGACCTCGGTCGAGGCGGCGGCCAGCACCATGACCCGGCTGCAGCGCGAGCTGACCAAGCATTTCTTCCTGCACGATAACGAGAAGGTCTTGATCACCTTCTCGGCCGGGGTGGCGCTGCGCCGTCCGAACGAGGAGCAGACCGAGCTGGTCAAGCGGGCCGACAAGGCCATGTACACCGCCAAGCAGACCGGCAAGAACCGGGTGGTCGTGGCCGACTGAGCCGTTTTATTATCAAAACACTTACAGCCCGGCGCCCGCCGGGCTTTTTTTTGCCCCAAACAAAGAGCGAAATATAATTATTTTTGCCCTAAAGATTCCCCGAATGCGGTCGTTTAAACGGGCAAGCGTGTTGAACTTTAGGCCTGATGCAGAAAATTTCCCGCCTTTTTGCCCCTTAATTTTCCCACTGGGCAACCGTTACCGATTACAACAGCGGTTTGATTGTCTCGGAATGTGGAGGCAGACCAATGGGAACTGAGCATATCGCCGAATCGAAGTATTTTGGAGAAACATCATGGCACAAGTCATTAACACTAATATTGCATCGCTGAATTCGCAACGTAACCTGACCACCTCGCAAGCAAACCTGTCGACTTCGCTGCAACGCCTGTCCTCCGGTCTGCGTATTAACAGCGCCAAAGACGACGCCGCAGGTTTGGCCATTTCGGAACGCTTCACTTCGCAAATTCGCGGCAATACCCAGGCAGCACGTAACGCCAACGATGGCATCTCGCTGGCGCAAACGGCTGAGGGTGGCTTGAGCACCGCCGGTGACCTGCTGCAGCGTATCCGCGAACTGGCAGTCCAGTCCGCCAACGGCACCAATTCCGATTCCGACCGCAAGTCGATCCAGGGCGAGGTTTCGGCCCTGTCGCAAGAGCTGGACCGCGTGGCCAACACCACCCAGTTCAACGGCCAGAACGTGCTGGATGGTTCGCTCACCGCTGCCCAGTTCCAGGTCGGCGCCAACGCCAACCAGACCATCAATGTCGGCGTCCAGTCGGCCAAAGCCACCGACATCGGCAACAACACGCTCGATTCGGTGGTTGACGGTACCGCCAACAACACCGCTTCGGCGGTCTCCGGTGGCGCCAACCACATCACGACGGCGCAGAAACTGACGATCACTTCCGGCACTGGCACCACCACCAACGTCAACGTTGACATTGGCGAGAGCGCCAAGAAAATCGCCGCCGGCGTTAACGCGCTGAGCAGCTCGAGCGGCGTCAAGGCAACCGCCGTCACCACGGCCACCATCGCCGGCGGCGCGGCCGGCAATGCTGCCATCCCTGACGGTTCGGTCCAGTTCCAGCTGCGCGGCGACAACTCGGTGGAAAGCGACGCCAACTCGACGGCAGTCACCATCTCGGCCCAAGTCAAGGGCGGTGACTTGTCGGGACTGGCTCAGGCGATCAATGCGCAAGTCGGCACCACCGGCATCAGCGCCTCGATCCAGACCAACGCCACCAGCGGCTTCAAGGAAGTCAAACTGACCAATGCATCCGGTGCAGACATTCAGATCACGAACACCAACGTGGTCAGCGGCACCGGGGTTGACTCCTTGGCAGGATCGGCATTGCGTGGCGCAGACAAACCGGCCAGCGGTGCGACTGCCGCCATTCCTGGTAACGTCGTGGCAATCCCGACCGGCGCCGTCGGCGGCGGCGCAGCAACCCAAGTGACCGTGGGCGGCAGCCTGAGCTTCTCGTCGGATTCCGGCTTCACGGTGGCTTCCGACGTCGGCACCGACATCGTCAACGTCACCGCCGGTTCCAACCTGCAATCGGTCTCCAAGATCGACGTCAGCTCGGTGGCCGGTTCCAACGCCGCCCTGCTGACCATCGATTCGGCTCTGAACCAGATCAACAGCAACCGCGCTGCACTGGGTGCGATCCAGAACCGTTTCGCCTCGACCATCTCGAACCTGAACACGACGACGGAGAACTTGTCCGCTTCGCGTAGCCGGATTCAAGATACCGACTTCGCGTCGGAAACGGCCAACCTGACCCGCGGCCAGATCCTGCAACAAGCTGGTACCGCCATCTTGGCCCAGGCCAACTCGCTGCCGAACGGCGTGCTGTCGCTGCTGCGTGGCTAAAATCCGGGGCAGGGTTGACCCGATAAGGTCGCTCTGACTAGGTTCCCCGGTTGATTTATTCAACCGGGGATTTTTCACAAAGGAAGCATCATGACTATCGATACCATCGGCACGGCCACCCAGGCCCGCCCAGTAGACCGCCCGGCCACCGCCGCCGGCGGCGAAGTCGCCGCCCAGGGCGCCGCGCGCGCGCCGGCCACGGCCGTCGAAACCGCGGCCGCCGTCAAAGGCCCGGCCAACGTACCGACGCTGGAACAGGTCAACCAGGCCGTATCGCAGCTGAACAAGTCGTCGCAGGCCAAGTCGCAGGGCCTGGAGTTCTCGGTCGACAGCGACACCAAGCGCACCGTCGTCAAGGTGATCGACCAGACCACCAAGGAAGTGCTGCGCCAGATTCCATCGCCCGAAGCGCTGGAAATCGCCAAATCGCTGGAATCGAAATCCGGCGCCTCCGGCTTGCTGATCCAGCAAACCGCCTGAAGCGGCCGCGCTCGCGCGCGCCGCTTTTTCTGTCTTCATGGCATCCTGCAAGCAGGAATGCCGCCGCCGCGAATCTCACGGGCATGCCCGTTGCGCAGCCATACCGCCGCCCCGCCACGCCCTGCAGCGCCGACTGCTGCCCGTTTTTTCAGCTTTGCCTGAACTGGCAGGTATTCTCCCCTCTCAAGTCCGGTTTGATTCTGCCGATATTGTCTTATATTATTGCTTTACTTAGGAGCACATCGTGGGCATCTCTTCACCAGGCATAGGCTCTGGCATCAAAGTCGACGAGATCGTCAGCAAGCTGATGGCGGTTGAGTCCGCGCCGCTGGCCGATTACGACAAGAAGTCGGCCAGTTATCTGGCTAAGGTGTCTGCGTTCGGCAATTTATCCGGCGCGCTGGGCTCGTTTCAAAGCGCGCTGACAGGGCTGACCTCGGTATCCAGCTTTCAAACCTTGATCAGTACGCCCAGCGATTCTACGGTGATGACCGCCACCGCGAGCAGTACCGCGCAGCCAGGCAGCTACCGCGTCAACATCAGCCAGATCGCACAAGCGCAGACGCTGGCCTCGACCGGCTACAAGAGCACCACTGCCACCATCGGCCTGGGCGGCAAGACCACTATTAATTTTTCGCTCGGCACCACCAACGGCGGCACCTTCGGCATCGCCGGCACCCAGCTGGGCGCCAGCCTGTCCAGCGGCGGCCTGACGCCAGGTTCGCTGAGCATCAACAATACCGCGATCGCCACCGATGGCACCACCCGCAGCGCGCGCCTGCTGGCCGACGCCATCAACGCCAAGAGCACCACGACAGGTGTCTCGGCCAAGGCGTCCTCCACGCTGACCAGCGCCACCCTGTTCGGCGCCGCTGGCGCCTCGACTTTCGGCAATATCGACACCAGCGGCGGCGGCACGTATTCGCTGTCGGTCGGCGGTGTGGAAATCGCCACACAGGCCACCGGTGTGGCCGCCGGTGCCGCCGGGGGCATCACCGCCGCCTCGCTCGACGCCGCACTGGCGCCCAACACCGCCATCGGGCGCGCGCTGGCCGACGCCAACATCAAAGTTCTAGGCACGGCCGCCGGCGGCGACCTGCAATTCAAGAATGAAGACGGCAGCAACATCGCGATCGCCGAAGCGGTCAGCGGCAGCGTCACCGGCGGCATCGGCAACAGCGGCACCGCCAACATCGGGTCCAGCACGACGGCGGTGAGTTCCATCACGCTGGTGTCGACGGACGGCAGCCCGATCACCGTCGGCGGCACCGATCCCACCAAGGCCGGCTTTACCGCCGGCGTCGGTGGCGCCTACCTCGGCGCCAGCTTTGCGGCGGACTCCAGCCGCACCAGCGGCAACATCGTCATCGACAGCAGCAACAACACCTTGCAAGGCATCATGGCTGCCATCAACAAGGGCAACTTCGGCGTCACCGCCAGCATCGTCTCGGACGGTTCCAGCGGCACCAACGCCACCCCGAATCACTTGATCCTGACATCGTCCGCCACCGGCGCCAGTTCAACCATGAAGATCACCCTGGCCGGCTCCGGCGGCAACCCGCCGGATGACAAACTGGTTGAACTGCTGGGCTACGATCCGGGCGGCACCCAGAATCTGAGCCAGAAGGCAGCAGCAGCCGATACCAAGGCGACCGTCAACGGCATCGCCGTCACCAGCACCAGCACCAGCATCAGCGGCGCGATCAGCGGCATCACCATCAACGCCCTCAAGGTCGGCAGTTCATCGCTATCGGTAAGCAAGGACAGTGGTTCCTTGTCCACCTCCGTCAGCGGCTTCGTGAAGGCCTACAACGACTTGAGCGGCCAGATAGCGCAGCTGGGCGCCTACAATCCGGACACCAAGACCGGCGGCCCGCTGCTGGGCGATACGACGCTGCGCAATCTGCAAGCCTCGATCCGCCGCCAGCTGGGCACTTCGATCACCGGCTTGCAAGGCAGCAGCCTGACCAACCTGTCGCAGATCGGCATCTCGTTCCAGAAGGATGGCACGCTGACCCTGGACAACGCCAAGCTGCAAAAGGCCATCGCCAACAACTTCAACGACATCGCCAGCCTGTTCGCAGCGGTCGGCCACGGCAGCGATCCGGACGTCAAGTTCGTCAGTTCCGGCACCAACACCAAGGCCGGCGACTACGCGATCAACATCACCCAGCTGGCCACCCAGGGAACGCTGCAAGGCACCGCCGTATTGCCGACCGAAACGGTGATCGATACCGATACCACCTGGACCGTGACGCTGAACGACACCAAGCCGGCCACGCTGGCCAACACCGCCACCATTTCGCTGCCGGCCGGCAGCTACAATCCCAGCCAGTTAGCCACGCTGTTGCAATCGTCGATCAACGGCGTCAGCGCGTTTGCCAACGCTGGCGCCACCGTCACCGCCACCGTCGGCGACGATGGCAAGCTGAAGCTGGCCTCGACCAGCTACGGATCGAAATCGAACATCCATATCGCCACGGCGACCGGCACCGACATCTCGGCCGTGTTCGGCGCCGGCGCCTCGGTCGACGGCCTGGACGTGGCCGGCACCATAGGCGGCTATACCGCCACCGGCAGCGGCCAGACCCTGACCGGTTCGCCTGGCGCACCGGTCGATGGACTGAAGTTGACGATTACCGGCGACACCACCGGCGGGCGCGGCAGCTTCGGCTTCTCCCAGGGCTACGCCTACCAGCTCAACTCGCTGGCGGCCGGCTATCTGGGCGCCAACGGCGCGCTGACCAGCCGCACCACCGGCCTGAACAACTCGGTCAAGGATATCGCCAAGCAGAAGGACGCCTTCGCCTCCCGGCTGGGCGATATCGAAGCGCGCTACCGCGCACAGTACACGGCGCTCGACACCTCGATCGCCAGCATGAACACCACCGCGTCCTTCTTGGCGCAACAGTTCGCGGCGCTTGCCAAGCAATAACCGCTGACGCTTTAACAGGAGACAGAGTATGTTTGGATCTCGACAAACTGGCGTGCACGCCTATGCCAAGGTAGGCATGGAAACCGGCGTGGTCGCCGCCAGTCCCCACAAGCTGATCGTCATGCTGTTCGACGGCGCCATGGTGGCCTTGAACGCCGCGCTGAACGGCATGCGCAGCGGCGACATCGGCGAGAAGGGCAAATCGATCTCCAAAGCCATCATGATCATCGACAGCGGCCTGCGCGCCGCGCTCGACAAGAAAGCCGGCGGCGAAATCGCCGAAGGCCTGGACGCGCTGTACGAATACATGAGCGCGCGCCTGCTGACGGCCAACCTGACCAACGATCCAGCGATCCTGGAAGAAGTGCAGCGCCTGCTGACAGAGTTGCGCGACGCCTGGAATGCGATCGCCGACACCCCCGCCGCCACCGGCGTCCACCCGACCAATCTCGCGAGCGCCTGATTCATGATGACCAGCCAAGATATCTTATCCGTGTACGCCGCCATGGCCGACCTGACCGAACAGATGGTGCGGGCCGCCACGCACAGCGACTGGGACCAGCTGGTGCTGCTGGAACAGCGCTGCGCCGCCCACGTGCAGGCGCTGCGCGAGCAGGAGCCGGCGCAGCCGATGCAGGGCGCCGAGCGCGAACGCAAGATCAACCTGATCCGCCAGATGCTCAACGCCGACCGCCAGATCCGCGACCTGACCATGCCGTGGATGGCGCAACTGTCCAAACTGCTCAACTCGACCGACACTGAACGGCGCGTGCTCAACGCCTACGGCAGCGTCTAAAGCAGGGGCGCGCCATGCTGCCGCCAGCAGTCACCATCCTGCCGGTTGGCCCGGCTGCCGGCGCCGGCGCTGTCGCCCCGGTCGGCGACGGCCGCCAGGCGGCCTTCCAGCGCGCGCTGCAAAGCCTGGTCGGGCAATCGGTCACGGCCGAGGTGATGTCCAAGTTCAACGACGGCAGCTTCCTGGTCAAGGTGGCCGACAACGCGGTGCGCATGATGTTGCCGCCGGGAGTACAGGTCGGCGCCGAAGTGCCGCTGACCGTGCTCAGCGCCCAGCCCCGCCCCACTTTCCAGCTCGGCAACGGTCCTCCCGGCAGTTCGGCCACGCTGGTCTACAGCGAAACCGCCGACGCCGGCGACGGCCTGTACTCGCCCGCACTCCCCTCGCAAGACGCGCCGGCGACGCCGCCGGGCACGTCGCGCGCGCCCGCCGGCAACGCTGCGCCG